>JAFRNH010000014.1 GCA_017430235.1 Paludibacteraceae bacterium
GTTGTATAAAAAGTTCTTTTGTTTTTGTTTCCTCGCCCAGGCCTCTTCCTTCGTTTATCACTCGGAATTGATGGTCGCCGGTTATTACCGGCACCCTTTCCCTTGTATTTCTTTTGCTGTCTCGATCAATTTCCTCAAAGATCTCTCTTCTTCGTCCCTCCCGCCTCTCGCGGTGGTGCTTCCCTTGGAAAGCGAGTGCAAAGGTATAACCTTTTTTATTCCCCTCCAAAACTTTCTCCCACTTTTTTTTGAAGTTTTTCTTAATGCGCTGATTCGTAGAGAGAAAAATTTTACAAGCACTATTCAATTTCAAAAGAAGATTACTCTATTATATCTCCCTGTCCATACAAATAAGAGAGAAAAAGAAGATGATGCATCTGATACATCATCCTCTTCTATCCTATATGCAAAAGAGTGACTAATACTCTACTTCAAATTCAACACGACGATTCTTAGCTCTTCCTGCCGCCGTTTTGTTAGTCTTTATAGGCATTGTGTCTCCTAATCCTGATGTTTCCATACGAGATGCAGCGACACCCTTTCTCTTCAAATAATTCTTCACTGAATTTGCTCTACCCAATGACAATTTCTTGTTCCACTTAGGATTTCCTACATTATCTGTATGACCGACGATATAAAGCTTGTATGAAGGATTATTCTTCATGATCTTCGCAATATCATTCAATATCGGATAAGAACTTCTTTTGATAACCGTTTTACCTGTTTCAAATTGAATACCCGTAAGAGCCTTTTTGAACACCTGTTTCATATTTATCTCCGGACATCCTTTATTCGAATCAACACCAGCCTCTTCTGGACAGTTATCCAAATAATCTGGCACGCCATCGCCATCGGTATCGATTGGGCATCCGAGCGAATCCACTTTCACGCCCTCTGGGGTATTAGGACACTTATCTAAATAATCGAATATACCATCACCATCTGTATCAACTGGACATCCAAGGGAATCAACATTAACGCCTTCTGGTGTATTCGAACATTTATCCAAATAATCTGGCACGCCATCACCATCTGTATCGAATGGACATCCTACGGAATCCACTTTCACATCATCTGGGGTGTCAGGACATTTATCCAAGTAATCTGCCACACCATCACCATCGGAATCAACTGGACAACCCAATGGATCCACATTCACGCCATTTGGTGTATCTGGACACTTATCCAAATAATCAGGAATTCCATCTTTATCCGTATCTTTTGGACATCCAACAGAGTCAACTTCCACTCCTGGCAAAGTCTCCGGACACAAATCATATTTATCAGGAACTCCATCCTTATCTTTATCACGTTTCCTAGTGCCAAAGAGGAATGCTAATCCGACGTTTGCTCTCATAAACCGAGTATTCGATGGAATCTTATAATCCTCAATCTTAGCATACTTCAATGGTATATGGTCTAAACTTGCATACAAATTAACGGGACCTAAATTCAGATTCATACCTGCATTAAGATTATTCCATTCTCCATCAAACATATTATAGGAGAGTGATAACGACACGAACCTACAAGGACGGAAATTTGTAGAAAGGACGAACTCTTCCCACGCTGTTCGACGGAAAAAATAAGTGGTCGACAAAAAGCCGAATCCTACCCTATCCTCCCATAAAGAATATTCCGCGCCCACATTTAGTTTGGTTGCCAAAGCAGAGCTGTACTTGTCTGGATTATCATTTATTTTATACATGTTCTCCAGTTCTTCACCATAATGTTTGTAATACTTAGTAGTGTCATCATTGATGTCAAACTGTACACCATCATAAACAAAATCACCTTTCACATCTACCTGCAACAAATCTTTTTTCCAACGGACAAATCCAAGATCTAAAATGCTGGCAGAGACTTTCAATTCAGGTAAAATTTGGTAATTCACACCAAAATCTATTGCCATACCATGTCCGCGAGGTTTCACGAAAGTACTTATCGGTTGATCCTCGTCGTACTCAACCTCTCCAAACTGATGGTCCTCATTAGGTACAAAACGAAGTCCCGGAACAGAGCCATGAATCGAAGCATCTCCTAAAAAGTGCCACTCATCTTCCGTTCCCGTCATATCCAAATCATAGAAATCTGTATATACATTAGCATGACCTAAAAGGAATTTAAATTTACCACCAATGGATATTTTATCATTTATTTTATGAGAATACCCTGCAGCCACTTCCGAGAAAACGGACGAACTAGCAGAGAGTTTATTCACTCTGAAATTATACACCTCATGATTGGCCATACCTTCAAAAACGATGGCTGGAATCTGATGAGGAATGATCATCATAGTCTGCATTCGGTTGGAAATTCCAAAGGTAAAGTATCCCTTTTCTTTGATTCTGAATCCAAAATCTATCAAATCAACCTGATAAGCTGCAAAAACACGTTCTTTAAATTTCAATTTATCCAGGAAATTCTGCATGCCGTCTGCATCCTTGTCCATAAAAAGCAATGTACGTTGTTCTCCATTCACCTCTTTGTTTTCAACCAAGTCACGGAATGTAAAACGGCTGTTACCACCCGACACCGCAATCGTAGACACCCCAGGCATACCTATATAAAACTTCCCAACTGGTTGAGAAGCTGGGCTCACCTTATGCTGACGAGGATTTAGTTTATCGAAAAAAAGCGTATTACTCAATTGTGCGCTTGCCACCCAAGGGAGCAACATCATCACAAGAATCGCGATTATTTTTGAATTTTTCATGCTTTTCATCTTCTGCCTCCTCCCTCTAATCATTTAACAATAATCTTGCCTTCATATAGGCACTTAAACTAACTTCCAAACCATATTTTTCATCAAGGTAGAGAGAGCCATCCAAAGGCATGGCTAAATGGTAGTTAACTTTTATATGATTTACTTTTTGAAGCATTTTGCTATCCTTTCCCGAGAATTCAAATGTAGCATCCGAATAATCAGCTTCTAACACTTCGTGCGTTTTTTTGTCAATGCTCGCACTTTTAACAGAGAGAGATTGTTTTAAAGATTTAATCTCCTTTTGCTCTACAATGGGTAAATTAACGTTGTAATCAAATCCAACCGTATCGTCTCGCAAAAACAACAATTCCAACTTCACATTAAAAGGCAATTTGTTAATGATACGCAGTTTCAACTTCACGTCTTCCAACGAGTCCAATATTTCTCCCTTCCCAAAATAATTGCCAAAATCAACTCCCTTTATTGTATCACTTGCAGAGATATCCGTACCCGTAATCGCCGTCAAAGGCAAAGGAATATCTTTCTCATCTATCATCTTACTAATTTCATAAATAGAATCCATCGTTACAATACTTCCAGATGATCCTCTATGTCTGAATACATCTTTTAATGTTAAATTCACACTGCCTATTGGAGCATCCAACGCAGTCTCTATCATCAAGCTATCAGCATTCATGTTTTTCAAATCATACTCTTCCACCTCACAAGATGTAAGCATAAGAACAGCCATAGCTAAAACGGGAATTATATATCTTGTACAAAAACAATGCATACGGTTCTTATTTTTTAAAATTATCCAGTTATCATTATCTTTTCAAAATTACAACATAAATAGAAAAAAACAAAAATTAACATATTTTATTTTACATTAATCTTCACACTACCCGTATTTGTTGAAAATTCTGGCGCATATAAACACTGAGCAGAAGTGATTCCATTTGAATAATATCCGGCATGTGTCACCCATAATGAATATTCAAAAACAAATGTTCCCTTCTCCAAATGGTCGAAGAAATAATACATGGCAGCATCCTTTGGCGACTGATAATAACAGGTTCCATCACTGCATCTGTACCCCGAGATCTGTGTCACAGGTTCCAAGCAACTTGCTCGTTGATCCTTCAATGAAACATAATCCATGTCTCGATCCGTCCGCAATGTGATTCGAATCACCAGTTTGTCACCCACCTTCAGTTTTGTATTCTTATCTATCGTTTTCAATACGGGTTTACCACTCACATGTTCTTCTAGCATCACCATCTTCTCTACATGTAAAGCCGTTTTGTTTTTGAGGACCTTATCTATCTCTTCTTCAAACTGCCAGTACATCGCACCCCATGAGATATTACCGCCTTCTTCGCTCTTCAGCTCAATATCTCCGTATGATGGAATGACATCTTTCCCTTCGATGATAGTTGAGAAATAACCTGTACCTGCTTCTGTCTGCTCGGGTTCGATTTGTTTGTTGCCCATTTTAATCGTCACCTGATTATCCTTTGACAACCAATCGGATCCGCTTAACAACAAGACATTCAATGCATCCACATTGGCTATTGTATTTCCCCAGTTTTGAGTACGTTTCTGGTTGAGTAGCCACAAGCGCAGTTCATCTTGCTCTTTCTGTTGTGGATCTACCACCTCAAAGGCCTCCATGATTCTGGTATGAGTGGAAATCGCTGCATCTTGCCAGAAATAACCACTTACATTCTTTTGCCAATACATACCCATTTCATCCGAGCTGGTTGAGAATTCACGCAATGATTCAACAACTTTCTTAGCTAACGACTGATTTCCATTTCGATACAATACGATGGCTGCCAATGCCTTTCCATTCAACGAGAAGTCTTTCCACTCTTTTTCAATCAATTTATAATAAAAGTCATAAGCCTCACGAGCACTTGATTTGATTGCCACCTCTGAATATAGACTTCTTACTTGGTAATAATACAAATATTCCATACTGACGTATGCATATTTTTGATAGTCCTTTGGATGATATTTCTTCAACCACTCATAGTCTCTCTGAATCTCACTATCCATGAAAGAAAGCGACGAAGTATAATCCATCTTATTCAAGAAATCATTATCTACAATACCGGCCTTTCTCAACCGAGCGAAATTATCCAAAACGAACAACGTCACATGGCGACTCGGATTCATGCCTTTAAACCATACGTAAGAACCTTCATCCGTTCTGTATTCCATCAGTTTATTCTCCCAATTCTGACACTTATTTTTCAAATCATTCAAATCGAAGAGTGTAGACAAACGTTGCTTCCGTTCTGTCTCATTTCTAGCTTCCAACACCCATGGTGTTTCATTCAGCAAGACATTCTTCACATCCTGATTCTTTTCCAAGTTAGACAATAAGGTCTCTTTATCCTTCCCCTGCTGTTTCCAAATCTGAATCACATTAAAGATTCGAGGGTTGGAAGTGGCAATGTGTCGAGCCATCAAAGTGGCAAAATGAGCAACTGAATAATTGATTGCATTCTCATGCTCCACAACCGCAATCGAAGGGAGTGATTGAACAGCATACCAGACTGGATTAGTTGCGAACTCCAGTTTCAAGAAGCGAGAAGAAAGGGTTTCAGAACGATTGTTCTTCAGTTGTTCAAACGAATAATTTTTAGTTTGTCCGCCTCTCACATAGACTGGCAAGGATTGTGTCAAGACGATTCTGTCTGATAAGATTGGAAGTAGAGTCTGTTCCGCATCAGAGAATCCATCTGACACAGCAGAGGTGCGAACCAACACGGCATCCCACTCTCTTGGCACTGCAAAGGAGAACTTTACAGAAGTGTTCACACCAGCCTCAACAGAAAATTTGACACTATTTTCCGCAATCGTTTGTTCTGTAACAGGATCTAGCAATTGGATCTTTGCCTTTCCTTTTTGAGCCGTTTCAGAGAGATTAATGATTTTAGCGGATAATACGCACTCGTCTCCCTTACGCAAGAATCGAGGAAGGTTCGGTGTAATCATAAAATCCTTTTGTGTCACCATCTGTTCCTGCAACTGATCGTAATACAAATCTTTTGTATGAGCCAAGGCCATGAAGTTCCAACGGGTAAGACTCTCAGGCATTTGGAAAGACAATATCACCTCCCCGTCTTTATTGGAATTTAATTGAGGATAAAAGAATGCAGTTTCCGCAAAATTGGTACGTGTCTTTGGCGCATCAGATTTTGCAGGTTCGTCACCCTTCCCCTCTGAGGAATTATTCTCCGCATTTATTTCTTTCTGAGATGCAGTCTTGTTAACGCCATTTGAAAACACATGCTCTTCTTCATCTTCTGCAGCAACCGCATATGCAACAGGCGCAGCTTCATCCTCAACCATATAAGCACCATCCGCATTTGCTACAGATTTACTCATGGACATCATCCTTCGAGAGGCAAAACGATAACGATTCACATCCCCAGAAGGAAGCGACATCCAATCATCAAACTTCCAATTGATCACATAAAAGTTTCTATCTTTTTCCCAATAAACGGATGGACGACTCCAACTGTATTCACTCCAATATGGGAAACGGATATTTTTATAGTAGAACGGAGAGAACGACCAATAATGACGAACAAACTGATCTAACGACGCATCATACATGGCTGCCAACACTTCAGACTCCTTCTCTTTCGGCACTGTAATCGTCCACGTCTCTTTAGAACCTGGCATCATCTTATCGCGGAAGACAGACAGTTTCATAGGAAACTTCCTGGACTCTTTCTTTTTATAAATGGTAAACGATGTGCTTTGACACTCGCCCTCATTCACTAAGAAGAATTTCACATTTATCGCCGTTCCATTCTTTTTGTTCAACGAGAATGTAAATGATTTGGTTTCATTATTCAATGTCACCCAACGTTTCTCCACCTCCTTAAATTCATCATCTACAATCATCAGTAGATGAGCATTTTTCAAAGAGGAACCTATGCGAACCGTATATTTTTCATCATAATCCAAACTAACACTTGTAACCTTCTCCTGCCATAAAACAGTCTCAACAGGTGGGCAAGCATCATCTTCCCGATAGAGAATCACATTGTACGTCTGACTCACATCTCTTCCCTTATCATCCTTGGCAGACAACTTAACACTATATGAGCCGGATTTCCATTCCTTCGTCTGTTCCGCAATCACAAATCCATTCTGTGCATCAGACGAAACTGTACCAGTAGCAATGACAGTCTCTCCATTTTTTATTTCGTACGTCACATTTGCGTTCTGTCCGTCACCATTCAGATTCATCACCCTATATTTAACAGCAGGGAACTCATTCATTATTTCACGACTCTTAATGGATGAAGAGAACACAAGAGATCGATCACCCACCGTGACATAGATTTCCTCCTCATGTGTTTCACCATTTGCATCTGTCACCTTAGCATATACAGTGTATTGATAATAAGACAAATCCTCGTCTTCCTCTTTTTTCTGAGCTAAGAAAGAAACTGTAAATGTACCATCTTCCTTAATAGAAGACTCTCCCTCCTCAATAGTTTCTTCCATTCGATCAACAACTGGACGCCACCACCAAACGGAAGGTTTACGAACCACACGATATTCTATTTTAGCCTCTGAAACTGGTGTACCCAACAGATAATCTGCACGACCAGAGACTACTATAGAATCACCAAAAGAAAAAGAGTTCGTCGGACGAGTCATCTTCACCTCAAATGTCGGACGTTTATACTCTTCTACCCTAATAGAATGAGTCTCATTATCATCAACAGTCAACGAATAATGACCAGCCAAACCATTAGCAGGCAAGACGAAAGAGGAAGCGATGGAGCCCATCTCATTTGTGGTCAGTGTCTGTTTCCCCACCTCTTGATAGTTCGCATCATATAATACAACATTCACTGTTTTATTAGGCACTACATACGAAGTATTTTCATCCTCCAGTTTGTAGTAAATCACTTTATAATAGACCGTTTGTCCTGGACGGTAAATAGAACGATCTGTAAAGATGGCACAATACTGTCCTCGATTGTCAGAAGATTTATATTGATTTGATTCTCCAAGATAATCCCATTGTGGGTCGAAGAACGTATCTTTTCCTTTTTTCAAGAAAAAGCTCAATCGTTCACGTTTACTTCCCTTAATACGGGCAAAACCATTTTGGTCAGATTTTGCTTCATAAGATTTTTCATCTTTCAATCGATGACCTTCAATGGATACATCTTTTATAGGAGCCCCGCTTTTCGAATCCATTATGAAAAAATCTTCCGCAAAATCATCATACTTGGATCTTGTTCTAATGCAATAAAAATCGGACACTTCAAAAAAGCAAACATTATCTTTGCTCAATCGGATAGCATACGCGCCATAAGGCAAGGCATCTATCTCATAAATGGTATCCTTGGGAATATAATAATTTGTCTTTTCCAAATTTAACGAATACTCCTTTATCAGTTCAGTCGGCATATCCCTACGATTGCTCCTTTCCTTATGAAATTCTTCCGAAGAGACTTTTAATTTATATAAAGAAAAAGAGGTCTTTGTCAAATTAGCATAATGCAATTTCAGCTTTATCTTATCTGTTGAATAAGGTTTACTTCCATACAAGGAGATAGATATAGAAGGTTGTTCCACCTCATTGATTATATTTTTGAGCGTACCTATTTTAGGATGATGTGGATATGCATCGATTCCCTCGTGACAAACATCCAAAATACGCTGAGGGAGAGAAGGATTAAAATCTTCCGCATTACAATTCTGAAGTCTGTCTTTCAGCCACTCCTGACACAACGCTTCACGAATCAAAATAGAAGCACGATGGTTCTTTTCTTTCGAAAGCAACTCTTGCAAGATGGTTTCCTTCTCCTTTTGTTGTTTATCTAGCGTATAAGTAGCTTGAATCCACTTCAATTTTGCATAAACATACGCGTCTCTTTCCGCATCATTAGCATGAAACTCCACCCAGCCGGCAAGAAACTTGTTCTTTTCTTCCTCTGAATAGATAGGAGTATATCGATTGTGTGATTCGACAATATCCGAAAGAATTAAATCGTAGAGTGTTGGTCGATAGATTCGGCTATCCTCACCCAAGGTCAGTATGGCTTCATACTCCTCTGAAGGGACCTTCTTTAAGTTTTCATTCGACAAAGCCACACCCGTCAGTTCACGTATTTTATTTATAAATAGATTAGAAGGCCATTCGTTAATATCTTCAGGGATAGAATCAGCCAAATCTGTACGGCGACCTATAAGATACCGATTACTGTAGTAGTAATTCCTATACAATCTAGCCAACATGTAGGTAGCCATGGATTTTGCCACATCATCGTTCAATGACTGACAAAGTGCATTCATTTCCGCAGCGCAATCCACAAATGCAGAATCCTCAATGTTCTCTTTTAACTTACCACGATAAGCAATGCATTTAATTCTTTGAGCATAATTATTTTCCGAAATGGATTTCTTTTCTATCGAATTGATTTTCTCAATAGCTGTTTTCGGATTTGTGTTTGCTATTTTTTCTACAGAAGTCCATTCAGACTTATAACTTGAAAAAGAAGAAAAGATACCCCACATAATTATTAACTTTATAAATAATTTAAAATAATCAATCATTCTACTCATACGCAACGAATAATATTTCCCTCGTAAAGGTAATAATTTTTTATCATAAACGGAAATAATATAAAAATGGTATATCATTCCATTTTCAACTACAAGAAAAACAGTACCACAAAAAGTGAATTCTATAAATTCATCGTATATACAAATTTAGGCCCCACCTAAATCCATTCATGCGGATTTAAAGCTGTACCGAGTTGATGCCAAGGCAACCATACATTATCTTTTTTATGGTAAACTTTTTCGGGTGTATGAAATGGAAAATTCTCGTAAGGTTCGCGAATTTCATAGACCTCGGTCACTTGATCCAACGGGACATACAACTCGTAGTAACGCATACATTTATCATTATAATCTATTCTAGGATCAATCCCAAGCGTTATGCCATCGGTTTCATTATCAAACATCAGAAAAATTGCTTTCTTTTCCGCATCAATACCTCCTACACGAGCCGTATATCCACGATATACAGCATAGATATAACTCACACAATAAGCAGGGAAAGCATATGCATCTGAAACGCTTTTATAGTAATAATCCTTAATTCTCTTAAATCCTTGTTTCGACAACTCAGGCACGGAGCCAATCAGATTTTTCCCATCTACATCGTATCGGAAAAGTCTATTCGAAATCCTAATTATTGGGTTAATAAAACCTGTATGGAACTTCCTTTTTTCTGGATATAAATTAGCATAGACAACTTCGGAGAATGGAGACAAATTACTTATTTCCAATGTGTTGTATCTCCTTACATAATTATATACTAGACCTTTTATGTTTTGAGGAATAGGAATCATGACTTCATTACGAGCAAATTTATTTATACAAAAATAGTCCAGATCTTCAATTTGCTTGTCACTGTATCGATAGAAATCATACATATCTTCATAAGCATCATAGCTATAAAAATCATACTTTTCATGATATTCCTCATCAATACTAGATCCGATATAGATCGCCAAATTGTTCTTACTGTCCAGTATAAAATTACAACTTGGATTTGTGCCGACATATAAATACGAAGATCTTCTTTCCAACATCAAAGAGGGTTTATTAACAATTAAATCTTCGATTTTCACCTCACCCGTAACATCATTCTCAGGCAATAACCTCTTATAAAACCTCCCGACATTTGAAGCAGCAGCCACCCCATTTTTCAGAGCTTCCTCAGCCCATTTCAAAGCCTCTCGATAGTTTTTCCGAACCCCCTCTCCTCGACCATAACAGCAAGCAAGGTAAAGTTGTGCCGGCGGATAATTCTGTTGAGCTGCCGACTGATATAAACGGAACGCTATACTTAAATTTTTCAAAACACCAGCGCCGGTGGAATATTGCCATGCCAGAAAATATTGAGCTTCCTTATGACCTTGTTTTGCAGCCAGACCAAACCATTTAGCCGATTCCTTGTAATCGACATTCATGCCTTCGCCCGTATAATAACGACAACCCAATTTATATTGTGCCTCAACGTCCCCTTGAAGGGCTAGAGTATAAAGATCTACCATACTACTATCTGTTCTAGTGAGTTCTATATTATTTTGAAATAAAACAGGAGCACTTCAGTAAGTGCTCCTGTTCTTATCAAATGTATAATTATTACTTAACAATCTTTTCCAACTTGCTTACATTGTTTTGGATCACCTCATCAGGCAACTCATAATTAGTAAGGTCGCCTGCGATGTATTGATCGTAAGCAGACATATCTATCAATCCATGGCCAGACAAGTTGAACAAGATAACTTTTTGTTTGCCTTCCTCTTTAGCCTTCTTAGCCTCACGGATAGCAGCAGCAATTGCGTGAGAAGATTCAGGAGCAGGGATGATACCTTCAGCTCTTGCAAATAGAGTAGCAGCTTCGAACGTCTCGATTTGAGGGATATCAACACCTTTCATCATACCATCTTTAATCAACTGACTAACGATTGTTCCTGCACCATGATAACGAAGTCCGCCAGCATGAATATGCGCAGGAGCGAAGTTGTGACCCAAAGTAAACATTGGCAACATAGGAGTATAACCAGCCTCATCACCGAAGTCATATTGGAAGACACCACGAGTCAACTTAGGACAAGATGCAGGTTCTGCAGCATAGAACAATGTATTCTTTCCGTCCAAAATATTATGTCTCATGAATGGGAAAGAGATACCGCCGAAGTTAGAACCACCGCCAAAGCAACCGATGATGATATCTGGGTATTCGCCAGCCATTTCCATTTGTTTTTCTGCTTCTAGACCGATGATAGTCTGATGAAGTGTAACGTGATTCAACACACTACCCAATACATATTTACAATTAGGAGTACCCATAGCCAACTCAACAGCCTCAGAGATAGCAGTACCCAAACTTCCTTGATAAGTAGGATTAGCAGTTAGGATATCTTTACCAGCGCGCGTACTCATACTAGGAGAGGCAATCACCTGTGCGCCGAATGTTTGCATAATAGAACGACGGTAAGGTTTTTGGTGGTAGCTTACCTTAACCATAAAGACAGCCAATTCCAAACCGAAAGCCTTAGCGGCATAAGAAAGAGCGGCACCCCACTGACCAGCACCAGTCTCTGTAGTAATGTTTGTCACACCCTCTTTTTTACAATAGTAAGCTTGAGCCAAAGCAGAGTTCAACTTATGAGAACCAACTGGGCTTACACTCTCATTTTTAAAATAGATATGAGCAGGTGTATCTAGTGCTTTCTCCAAGCCGTACGCACGAACCAACGGAGTGGAACGATAGCTCTTATACATATCACGAACTTCTTCTGGAATTTCGATCCAAGCATCTGTTGTATTCAACTCTTGTTCTGAACATGCACGATTGAAAAGACCACACATCTCTTCAAGTTTGATTGGCTGCTTTGTTTGTGGATTCAGCATTGGGAGAGGCTTGTTTTTCATATCAGCCACAATGTTATACCATGCTCTAGGTATCTCATTCTCCTGCAAGAAAAATCTTTTTTGTTTTTCCATTTTCTACTATTATATCGTTAAAAATTATTTTCATAAAAAAAGCAGCAGGTCATGGAGGCCTACTGCTTTATATCGTTCGAACATTGCATATATCGATTGACGGATCCTCCATTTATACTAGGACCAGCGCCACCAACGTCTGCTATTATTCGTATATTGATTCATATCTATTTTCTTTATGCATACAAATATAAAGTATTTTTCAATCGTACAAAAATTTTTCATACGAATTTTCAAAACACTCTTATTAATGGATTAGAATAATAGAGAAAGCAGACTCAATGTTCATAAAGGAGAACACACTCTCTGGTTGACAGGATTTCCTGTCAAGCCATGCTGAAAAACCACTAAGATGATGGTCATATCAACAAAAACATCTCTAATCTTCATCGACGATCTTGGCTTTGTAAATAGAAATGCCCAAGACAATCCAATAAAAGAAAAACAAAAAAATAAACACAGCCGTCATACAATATATAATTTAAGGTTACACAACATCAATGCATATGGTTTTCAAACGCTATCTTTCAGCAAATCAAGAACAAATGTACAGAAGTTTTTCAAAATTCAAAACAAATTATCCATTTATTTATTATTTTTTTTCAAGGCAACAAAAATGTGAATTCTTTGAAATTATCAAAAAAGTGCCTTTTCATCAGTCTTTTTTCTCCTTCCCTTTCAATGTGTAACCAACGCTCCAAGTTATATACTGAGCTTTTGTAAAGTATACCGCTCTAACCCCCATCATACCAAAGAAATTTCCGTAAGGTTGTATTTTCACACCTATTTGTTCATACACACGAGGAATTCTTTCATCCTTGTGCCAGAATTCATATCCCACATTAGCAAAGACTGAGAAATAGGGCATTGTCACCTCTCCTTTCAAAGAGACACCCATAGAGAATCGGTCTTTTTTCTCACCCAGCCAAACTCGATTATAATAATGTTCATCATATTCATTGTAGACATAATCCGCACGAGCGCCAATACTTTCATCGTATTTGAAATCTAAACTTGGTCCAAACTTATATTTGTAACTGCGAGTAAACATTGGAGCGTAACTGAATGCATAGACATGAAACAGATAATCTACGTATTGTGTTTTCAAATTTGTATTTTCCATATTGAAATATACCTGTCGGCAAGAGGTAGTCAGAATGAAATCATGATCAAGTCGATAAGGTCGACGAGTAGATTTGAATGAAGGACGAGGTGTGTCTCGATCTTCATTAATTCTATATCCAACAGAAAGGAACGGATCCAACATGTTCATTCCCCTATTCGGCATTTTGAGTGCGCCATTGGAATAGTGGGTAAAATTAGCACCCAAACGGATGTCCCAATGGTCGGTCAACAAGAAACGCAAGTAAGTAGCCAAACAGACATGTATGTTATTGCTTCCACCGATGGCTACATTATCTTGGTTGGTAAATCTGTCGTAATGGTTCCAATTGGAGGAATAGCCTAAGTTTAACTCTCCATTCCAAGAAAACCATTTGGTGAAGCGAAAAAATTCTGAACCATATAAAAAATAGAGGGAGAACGGATTTCCCAAACGTTCATCATTAAAATTCCCCACATGAAAACCAACACCGAAATATGGATTACGATAAGCTGCATGACGCCAATCATCTTTTTTCAATCCCCACTGATATTGTATTCCCAAAGAAGAATAGTTTCTAATCTCATCATCTTGGTTATAAGTCCAACCTTGATTGGCAGGGTCTGGGTTATAATGACCTCCCTTTACAAGATCATTTGTAGAGAAAACCTTACCATAATCACCACGGATCTGCCATGACATGGAACGTGCTGTGGAATCTTTTTCCGCACTAACAGAAGATGACAAGAAAAGGAAACTGATGGAAAGAATGAGTACCAAGTTCCTTTTAGAACAGAATATTGATTTTAATTTCGCCATACATTTTCTAAAAACGGTGCAAAATTACGAATTTTCCATCGAATAGAGATCTTTCTGCCCAACAAATAACGTGAGAAAAAAAGAGAGAGCACATCAAGAATGACATACCCTCTCTTACCCTTACTTTGTGAAGAAAACTGAATTATTAAGCCTTTAATCTATCTGTATCATCTGGTGTTAACTTAGGAATTGCCTTGGTTGACTTCTTAGATGAAGTTTTCGGAGCAGACTTCTTTTTAGGTGCTGCCGTAGTTACATCTTTTTCCTTAGCTAACAACTTTTTATTTGTTTCCTCTAATTCTGCTATGATTTTTCCTTGAGCTTCAATGGTTTGTAGAAGTGAGTTTAATTCTTCATTGTCCACACCTTCAGGGAAGACGGAGTTCACACGTTCAATAAAATCACTAAGCACGTTCATATAATTCATAAAGGCCTCGTATGGCGTATCATACGGACTAAAATGACTATGAACAGCTCCATCAGAGAAGTATTTAGTGGACATGTAGTAGAAATGGTCACTCGACTGAAGATATAGCCAATCCTGAAGCAATCGTCTGTCATTTGACAAACGGACACGTTCGCCAATGGCATTTAACTTATCAAAGGCGGAGTGTTGTAATTCATTACCCAACCATGCGGAGAGGTCGCGTTCCTCGTCGGCCCATGACATTGCATAAGGGACATGAATTTGGTCTATCGGTTTTCTTTTTTCAATCACCATTGAAGGTGTTTGGAAATCAATGTTCATTTTATCTGCGAAATAAGGCAAGGCTTTTAAAAATTCGAAGATACCTGTACCTGCACTTTGCAATTCACCGAAGGTCTCATAGTTCATAAATAGGTTGACAACATCCTCCGACTCAGGAGTATCCTTAATCCACTCCATAAATTTATCGGCAGTCAAAGGATACTGATTCCAACTCCAATCAG
This sequence comes from Paludibacteraceae bacterium, assembly GCA_017430235.1. Classification (GTDB taxonomy): domain Bacteria; phylum Bacteroidota; class Bacteroidia; order Bacteroidales; family Paludibacteraceae; genus UBA1181. The sequence continues at coordinate 15,129 of JAFRNH010000014.1, forward strand.
AAAAGCGGAAGGTTACGTCATCACTCAGTTTGAAGTTTTTCAATAAGATTTTCAGACGAGGATTGTTTGCACAGCAATAAACATAGTTAGGACTTTTCCATCCCAAGACATGCTTAGCACCTTCTGTTATCATTCCTTTGAATCCCATGTTGGCCACACGTTCACCAATATCATCAGAATAAATCAACTCTGTATTACGAAATACGGTTGGTTTATAGCCGAACAAATTCTGTATTTTTTTTACATGAGATTTCACCTGTATTTCAAACTCATCGCTATCTTCAATCAAAGAAGAGAGAGAATGAGCGTATGTTTCAGCCAAGAACTCTACACATCCAGTTTTGGCTAAGTCTTTGAAAGAGTCAATAACCTCAGGGGCATACAATTCCATTTGTTCGAGAGCGATACCAGAGATGGAGTAAGCCACCTTGAATTTACCCTTTGTATCCTTAATCATCTGAAGGATCGTATTGTTGGCAGGCAAATAGCAGTTGTGCGCTATTCTTGTAATGATTTCCTCATTATTATAATCGTCATAATAATAGTGGTCACTACCGATATCGAAAAAACGGTATCGTTTTAATCGAAATGGTTGATGAACCTGAAAATAGAAACAAACTGACTTCATATATTATATATTTACATTATCTAAGATTATACATCAATTCCAACCGAGCACCTTGTTATACACTTGCCTAACCTTTTGGGCAGCGTATTCCCACTTAATTTCATCCACTTCTTTTTTACCCTCCACTTTAAGGAAATGATACATAGAAGGATAAGTGATAATGGAATAGATGGCATCAGCCATGGCATCGATGTCCCAATAATCTATTTTGATGGCGTTCGATAAGATCTCCGCGCAACCAGATTGTTTAGATATGATTGTAGGAACGCCCACCTGCATAGCTTCCAAAGGGGATATACCGAATGGTTCGGAGACAGAAGGCATAATATAAACATCGCTTGATTTAAGCATTTCATACACCTCTTTCCCTTTCAAGAAACCTGTGAAATGGAATCTATCTGAAATATTACGATAGGCAACGTGACGAATCATCTTCTCCATCATATCGCCGCTTCCAGCCATTACAAAACGCACATTTTTCGTGCGTTGCAAAACCCGATATGCAGCCTCAACGAAATACTCTGGACCTTTCTGCATTGTGATACGTCCCAAGAATGTAACGACCTTATCTTTCGTTCCTTTTCGTGATTCTATTGCCATGATTTCCAGACTTAATGGTTCCACTGCATTATGAACCGTTGTCACCTTTGCTGGGTCAATATGATATCGATTGATAACCGTCTCTCGTGTCAGATTACTAACAGTGATAATATGGTCTGCGTAATCCATACCCGTTTTCTCAATATTATATACAGTAGGATTCACGTTGCCTCTACTGCGATCGAAATCGGTTGCATGCACATGAATCACCAATGGTTTCCCCGAAACATTTTTCGCATGGATACCTGCGGGGTATGTCAGCCAATCATGAGAATGAATAATATCAAAATCTAATGCGCGACAAACGACACCCGCCACTGCATCATAATTGCGGATCTCTTCTTGTAGATTATTTGGATAACGACCAGAAAACTCAACAGATCCTATGCCATTAACACCGATGTAATTATTATCCTCTCGAATACAATTCCTATAATGATAATATTCATCTGTTGTGATTCTTCCATTTAATTCTTGGTTTAGGTAATTCCAATCAGGCTCTCTCCAACAAATAGGAATTTTATTTGCTGGAATGATTTTCAGAAAACTTTGATCTTCATCTCCCCAAGGCTTAGGCAGCATGAAAGAGATCTCCATGTCTTTTTGCACAGACATACCTCTCGTCAGGCCATAACTTGCCGTACCCAAACCTCCAAGGATATGAGGAGGAAATTCCCAACCAAACATCAACGCCTTCATATATTATTCTTGTTGTAATTATTCAAAATTTTCAACGCTCTCAACACCTCTGCCACATTCATAGCGAAAGAGATTCCTCCCCTTCCCTTAAATGGCGGATTTCCGTCGTACATTTCAGCGAGTGTTCCGATACATCCAAGGCTCATCTCCTCTTCAAATCCGATGAGCGTTCTCTCTGCGAAAGAAAATCCGCTGTTTTTATAGACCGTCAAATAAGCCTCCAGGTATGTGCCTATCAACCATGGCCACACCGCTCCTTGGTAGGCTGCCTGATCACGATCTTTTTGTGAACCATCACAAGTTCCATGATAATTTTGGCTCTTCGGACTCAACGAGCGTAATCCCTTAGGAGTAAGCAACTCCTTAGTGGAAATATCGACAATCGATTTTTTTTGCTTGTTTTCCAATGGAGAATATCTCAATGAAACAGCCCATAACATATTAGGACGAACAGAGACTTCTCGATAATCACCAGAGACAAAGTCGTATAGATAATAACCATTCCAGAAAGTAGGTGCAAAGCTCTCTTTCACCTTGTCTGCATAAAAGGTCAAACTCTCTGAAAAATAATCATCCCCATTCATAGCAGCCAACTCGGAAACAAAGCGAAGATCATTGTACCACAATGCATTAAACTCCACCACATAACCGCTTCTTGGCGTTATTGGATGTCCGTCACACTCAGAATTCATCCATGTCACAGGCTTATCCCAACCGTTGACATACAACAATCCATTCTCATGAACGAACAGATTCGGATGCCTTTGTTTTAAGATATATTCAATGATCTCCTTCAAAAACTCGCCATACATCCTCCATGCCAGTTCTCCGGTAGTAGCTTTTGCATATTCTTGAACCGCCCACATGAGCCAGAGAAGAACATCTGGTTCTTCCAAACCTTGGACATCACGCTCTATCGGTTTACCATTCATGAAGTTTCGAATACCAGGAATCATGGTTGCCATGATTTTCTCAAATCCTGACAAGTCGTCGAATGCCAAGGAGACTCCTGGCAGTGAGATAAACATATCCCGTGCCCGGCACTTGAACCATGGATATCCTGCCAACAGATATAACTCCTCAGGGTTTTTCCTGTTGAAAAACTGCTGAGCAGAATTTTTCAAGCAATTAAAGAAACTTGTTCTCGTTGTCCTTTTGGAAACCTCCTCGTAATAAATCTTAGGCATCTCCTCTGAACGAAGTTCACTGACTCCCGCAGAGAAAATCACCGACTCTCCACGCTTGATAGGAACTTCAAAATAACCTGGAACAAAAAGATCTTCTTTAAAATAGTAACCTCTCTCCAACTCCATCGGATACTCAATGCCTTTATTCCAATTGGGTTGAGATATAAACTTCATTGGTTTATTGAACTGCATGTATAAAGTTGGATAACCTTGATACATACACATTGATATACCCGAATCTATCTCTCGATAGGATGTATCCGCTTGGTAATTCTCCACACTCAGTTCATTCACATTACGGAACGCCAAGAACGGACTAAATCGAAGTATTGTTGGAGAATTCGCCTCTAACAACGTATATTTTATTAAGATTCGGTTTTCAAACGACATGAAAACCTTTTCTTTCGACATAATCACACCACCCACTCTATAAATACCACAAGGCACCACATCACAATTAAACTCACGCATGTATTTGTGGCCTTTCGGAGAATATTGATCGGGACCATATTTATGAATTCCCAAGTTGAATGCTGCACCATGCTGCACCACCGTCTCATCGAGAGATGACAAAAGAACATGGTTGTCATTATCCATATTCTTGATAGGAATCACCAATAATCCATGGTACTTCCTCGTATTACATCCCACTACCGTGGTACAATGATAAGCACCTGACTTATTTGTGCGTAACATCTCTCGAGACAGCGACTGCTCAAGGTTTGTCAGCAGCATTTTGTCAAATCTTAGATAACTCATATACGTAACATTTTTACAATCAAAATACTCACCTTTCACCAGTTCGAATGGTCAAAATTCGTTCAAAGTCTAAATTTAGGCATTTTTATCTTAAAAAACATATTTTATTCACGTTTTTTTTGGTTTTAGTCCGAAAAAAAGAGAAAATTAAGGAATTTTTCATTTTGTAATCGTTTCCTGTTGTTGTTGTGAAAAATTTATGGTTATTTTGTCATCTCATCAAATTCTTATGCATTATGACTCTCATCGTTGATAGTGGTTCCACTAAAAGTGACTTTATATGGGTAGAAAAATCCAAAATCATACGGCAAACTCAAGTTGCCGGCATTAACCCCTTCTATCAAACAGAAGAAGATATTTTTTCAACAATCAATGATGTCTGTTCCGCTGAAATAAAAAAACAAACCCATTCCGTATATTTCTACGGTGCTGGATGTGCATTCAAAGAGAAATGCGACATGGTGCAACGTCCGCTTCAAAAAACATTTCCCAACGCCTCAGTTGAAGTGTACAATGATTTACTAGGTGCAGCCCGCTCGCTATTCAACAAAAACGAAGGAATTGCATGCATTTTAGGAACAGGTTCCAATTCATGCCATTACAATGGAGTGGAGATTGTCAAAAACGTATCTCCACTGGGATTCATACTTGGCGACGAAGGCAGTGGTGCCGTCATAGGGAAAAGACTTGTCAGCGACATACTAAAAGGATTAGTCTCCTCAGAAATTTCAGAAAGATTCTTTCTCGAAGAAAAGACATCGCCAGCCGCACTGATGGAAAGCATCTACAAGCGACCCTTCCCCAATCGTTTTCTTGCGCAATTTTCCAAACATGTCTACAACCATAAGGAGGAACCTTACTTCCATCAGTTCCTTCTTGATTGTTTCCATGATTTCTTCCGCAGAAACATCAATCAATATTCCAAAGGACTACCAATAGGATGCATTGGTTCCATTGCTTTTTACTTTCAAAAAGAGTTGACCGAGGCAGCGGAAATCAATGGAAGAAAGGTCTCTACAATTGAGAAGAGTCCGTTAGAGGGACTTGTTCTATACCACACGAAATAATCTAATATAAATACGTGACATCAAGAGAAGATCCAAGAAAAAGGGCATCAAATTGAATTTGATGCCCTTATCTCTTAAGTGAGTTTATATACTCCAAATATTATTACTTGCTTTCTTGATTAGCAGCCGCTGCTGCAGCATCGTTTTCCATTCTCTTCTTATAAGCCTTCTCTGCTTTTATCCAAGTCATAGTCAACTTAGACATAGCCAAAGCGTCATCAAATCCAAGATCTGTTTCATCTGCTTTTACAAAGTAATCGTAAGCAGCCTGATAGTCTTTAATCAAAGCTGAATATACAGCCAAATTGTAGTACATAGCAGCTGCAATTTCTTTGTTTACTCTTGCTGTTTTGTCGGTCAAATTAGCCTCTTTCAATGCATTTTTCCATGCTGTTACAGATGGTTCTGCCATTTTTTTGAACTTATCAATTTGGCTATGACGTTTCTTGATGAACTCGTATGGTTCTGCAAATTGAGTGTAAGCATTGTTAATGTCAGAATAATCATAAGGACATTTTTTCTTTGTTTTTACAGAATACATTTTGAAGTTAACCAAAGTACCACTTGCACCCACAACCTTTGCCAAGAATCCTTGATATCCACTCATGAACGTTTTCAAAGAATAATCCTTTGTTTTATCAGCCAAATTATTCTTTGCCATTTGTGGGTCTGGGCAAGCGTCAGATTCTATATCCTCCAAGAATGAAAGTGTATCTGAGAAAACCACTTGTCCGTTTCCGTCTTCAGTTTGGCTCATCACACGAATTGTGAATCCCATTTCAATCGTTTGTTTAGCGATAAACTTACGAGGTGCAGATGGTTGAGGTGTATTGTTCACTGAAGTACTTTGCTTCGGTGTATCATACCATTTGAATCTACCGATTTCCAAAATCACACTTTGTTGCTTTGTCTCCTTACGAGGACCTTGGCGTTTTTTGTTTGGATCCACCACATCAACCTTTGACTTTTTAAAGTAGGTATTATCCACAGATATAACGAAATCTGCTCCATCTGGATCGGGTACGCGATTCAAATACAAGCAACCCAAGTTCAATGCTTCTCCGATGTAGGCATTTTCCTTCGTCAAAGGAACAATATTGTCTGTCACAATTGCGTATGTTTCAGAAGTGTTTGGCATGTGACAATACGGATAGCCTGGAATGGCGAAAAAACCCATACGATTACGGTCGGACGTCTGACCCATTGCAAATGTCACCGCAAAAAAGGTTGCTAAAATGCTTAATAAAATTCTTTTCATTTTTTTACAACTTAAAAATTTACTTTATTATTAATTATCTATTTATTCATAAACCGTTCAAAAAACAGAAATCGTCCCAGTCAAATCAGATTCGTCATTAATGTCCAATTAACTACGAATCAGCTTCTTATATAAAAATTAAAAAACATTTCCATCTCATCTGTTTCATTTGCGAATTTCCTAATAATTCCTGAAACACACAAAGATTATCACAAGATTTTTGAAGGAGCCTAAAAAATGTTCATTCTAATAATTTTATTCTTATCTTTTTGAGGTCAACGTTACCAAAGGGACCAACATTTCCTCCATAGAAATACCTCCATGTTGGAAAGTGTTTTTAAAATAAGAAACGTAATAATTGTAATTATTAGGGTATGCAAAGAAATCATCATTCTCCGCAAAGATATAGGTGGAACTCACATTTGGAGATGGAAGTCCTATCTTCTCAGGTTGTTTAACATCAAAAACCTCTTTTGCATTATAATCCAAATTTTTCCCCACCTTATAACGCAAATTAGTATTAGTGTTTCTATCTCCTATCACTTTCACTGCATTATTCACCTTAATCGTACCGTGATCCGTTGTAATCATCACTTTTGCTTTCTTCTCAGCCAACAAATGGAAGAAATCCACTATTGGAGAGTGTTGAAACCATGATTTGGTCAAAGATCGATAGGCAGCCTCCGACGAAGCCAATTCTCGTATCATTTTTGAATCTGTTCGTGCGTGAGACAACATATCAACAAAATTAAACACGACAACATTCAGCTGATTCTTGGCATATTTGGGATAATCTGCCACCAATTTTTCACATGAAACAGAGTCGTTGATCTTATGATACGAAAATGTATATTTTTTTCTGAAACGCTCTATTTGTGTACGAATCAGTTCCTCTTCATAATTATTCTTTCCATCTTCTTCCTCCTCGTCCACCCAATATTGAGGGAACATTTTCTTTATCTGTAACGGAAGAAGTCCCGAAAATATCGCATTGCGAGCATATTGTGTAGCCGTAGGAAGAATTGCACAATACATATCTTCCGATTCTACTCTGAAATCATCATGTACTAATTCTCTGATGATTCGCCATTGGTCAAACCTGAAATTATCAAATACAATGAAAAAGAGGGATTCGTCATTGTCCAAAATAGGGAACAGTTTCTTTTTGAAGATATCATGACTCATCATGGGTCTGTCACTTCCCTCTTCAAACCAACTTACGTAATTTCTTTTTATAAACTTCACAAAAGTAGAGTTTGCCTCCTCTTTCTGCATGCGAAGCACTTCCGTCATTTGGTTTTCTGTCTGTTCCAATTCCAGTTCCCAATAGACCAACTTCTTATAGACTTCCATCCAATCCTGATAGGTGAAGGAATCGTTTATTTGCATACCGATTCTACCAAACTCAGAACGATAATCATCTGTTGTGGTAGATGATATGATTTCTCGTTTGTTGACATTCTTTTTGATGGACAACAATATTTGGTTGGGGTTAACTGGTTTTATCAGATAGTCAGCTATTTTCTTTCCTATAGCCTGATTCATCAAGTTTTCTTCTTCACTCTTGGTAATCATGACAACAGGCACCATCGTATCTTTCTCCTTTATCAAAGACAAAGCCTCCAATCCACTCATACCTGGCATATTTTCATCCAAGAAGATGATGTCAAAATGGCTCTCCGATGATGCCATGACTGCATCCTCTCCATTATTGACACAAACAACCTCGTATCCCTTCTCCTCTAAAAATAGGACATGAGCCTTCAACAAGTCTATCTCATCATCAGCCCATAATATTCGATCCTTTTTCATACATTCCTCCCCTTAACGATTTAAATACAAACGCTTGTATAGTTCCATATATACATTGATATTACCCGTCGTCTTCAACACCTCCAAATTGTCTTTGGAAATAATGATGTTACGATAAGGCACATTACCAAATGCTTTTTTAATTTCCATGTTTTTCACCACCTGTTTCAAATATGAGATGGATAGATCCGCAGACGCCAAAGTACCCACCACAAACATCTGTGGAAAATCCTTAGTGGAATTTTCCACAACACTCAAATTTAGCAGTGCATGATTCGTAGAATTATATTTGTTTATGGCCGACAAGACACTCTCGCTATCTACACTTCCAGAAGTAACCATCATCACAAAATAGTGAGGTGCAGACGGATCATAAGTATACAATCCCTTATATTTCTTCAATTCTTTCTTCGGTTTGTCTTTTTCGTCAGAGACGACGGCAACCGAATCCTTCTTTGGTTCATTAATCTGTGGCTTACTCTCCTCTACCTCTTTCTTCGGCAATTGAGGTTCTACTGTTTTTTCCGCACTTTCCGTATTTTTCTGTGGCTGATTCACAGTAGCTTCCTCTTTCTTATCCAATGGATTTTGAACCGGCGTTTCAGATTGCTTGTTGAGGTAAGATTCCAGTTTGTCATCTTGTTTTTGTTCTTCAACTGTCTCTTCCTTTTTCTCATCCACCAATTCTACGCTAACTCTATTATTACGTTTGCGCGACATGATACTATCTTTATAGAATTGCTCGTACTGTTCCAACGTATAACCTTTGCCGATCAAATCCAAGTTTTCTGGTGTGATCAACAAATATTTGTATTCGGTACCCGACAACAACTTCTGAATACCCTCATCTGCTATTATACCATTGATGTACCATAAAGCCTCATCGTAGTTATCCAAACCAGAAACGGACAATATACCACTCTTGATACTAATATCGAAGTCTTTAATTAAGAATTTCGTGAAATTGTACATTGCTGTTTCGTACAGCAACTTGTTCTGATCCACTTTTGCAGTATCGGTCAGCAAGTTAAATAAATATGGTGTTTGATAACTTACTGTAAATCCTTTGTTGGAAACAACTCCCATCTCGGCAGCCTCCTCTTTTTGCGCCTCTTCACGAAGAGCCAACAAACTGCCCACATTCGTTCCCTCCGATGGAATATTACCTTGATTGATAAGTGCCAAGATATCTTTCGCCATCGACGACACATCACTTGAAGGATAACGTTCCAACAAGTTGTTCAAAGCTGCAGCAAAAGTATCCTTGCCCATTGTCTTACCAATAGACAATGAGTTGAGCAGTAAGAATTTCGGCATCAATGAGGAGACCGGATAATTTGTCTCCATATATTTTGTTTGTTGTTTTACTGTTTCGAAATCCCCCTTCAGATAAGCGGCATACGTTTGTTCATAAAGTGAATCCTGTTCCTCTTGCATACGTACCAACTTCTCCCTGAAATCTGGATTTGATAGAATCTTAGCATATTTGCTCTGAGGGTATTCGGCAATCAGACTACTCCTGTATTTATCAGACAGTGCATCGTCCTTTTGTTTGCCAGCGATTCTATAGCAGCAATAATATGCATCCGCAGCTCTTGGATCGTTCGGGTAACGACGAATGAACTCTTCGTATGTCTCCAAAGCCTTAGGATAGTCTTGTAGTTTCTCATCATAAACGACCGCCATGTTAAAGAGTGCATTGGACAATTCCTCATGAGCCACCACCTTTTGATCATCATTAAATGGTATTTGGCGGAGATAATACTCCGGACGTTTCGGGTTTTGTTCAGCAGGCATGGTTCGATCGCCCAATTCCGTATCTGTTTTTATAGAATCACCCGAAAGGACTCCCATAGATTCCAAATCCACCTTGTCTGCCAAATTCTCCTCAGCAAACACCATGATTGACTTGTTTCGACGGTTCCAGTAATCCTCCAAACGACGTTGACCAAATTTTTTACGGAATTCCAACTTACCTTTATCCACGGTGCTCTTATTATAGAAATACCATGAACTCTCTTGGTTCATACCCAACGCACGGCTATCCATGACAGCCATGTTTTCTATTTCCAATTCGAGTTGTTTCTGTTCCTCACGTTCTCTAGCCAATCGTTCTCGTTCACGTTTTTCTTCATCCACAATTTTTTGAATGGCACGACTTATCGCAGCAGACAAATCCTGCTTCGAAGCACTTGCCAAATAGAGCAAACTATCCTGAAGAGTATAAACATCATAGTTCTGCACCAATTCATCTAACATAACAGAGAGGCGAAAGACTCTCTCATAATCATCATGTTTCTGATCAATAATGGAAGAAGCCTCAGAGTAATATGGTTGAGCCTTCACATAATTTTTTTTGCCATAATAGATATCACCCATAGTAATCAGGGTCTGTGCTTTTTCTCTACCATTGCGAACACTTGTATCGGCAGATGTTTGGTAATATGCTAATGCCTTTGTCGTATCTCCTTTAGAGAGATAAATATTACCCATCGCATAATAAATCTGATCCAGATAATCTGCATTATTACGGTTTTTCGCTAATTTTTCCAAACGTTTCACCAAATCAGTGGAAGAGCCTGAAACGACTTCCGTTTGCAGAATGTTCGCATTGAAAGTCATTTGATAACTTGGATTTGCCTTGATTACTTTATCGTAATATTCATACGCCTTCTCTTTATCGCCCTGCATTTGATACAATTGAGCGATAACAAAATTAAATCGAGTACGTTGAATTCTATTCTTTTCCGTTTCTACCGCCTTTAGCAAATGAGGCATAGCCTGCTGATACTCTTTCTGCGCCAAATATAGATCTGCACGAGCCCCTTGATAAAGATTGACAACATCAACAGGGAGTTCCTCCTCGTCTATCTTACTCAAAATCTCTTCCGCCTCATAATACCAGCCAAGCTCTTTCAAAGCTCGAGCCTTCCAGATAGAAGCCTTAAGTACTAACTTATCATCCCCAGAAAAATGCTTTATAACGTATGTGAATGTAGCAGATGCTGCCAAATAATCATTGGAATAAAATTTGGCTTGTCCCATCAACATCCACACCTCATCCATATATGTATTGAATTCCTCCTGATTGTAAAAAGCCACATAAGCAGGATCTCGCATTTTTTCATATTTCTTTTTCGGCTTTTTCTGCATGGAACGTTCTTGAACAGCCAATTCACACTTCTCTACTGTTCTTGTCATATCGCCTTTTGCCACGCCCTCCGTCGAAGGATCACTAATAGCAAATACTGGAATAATGTGAGAATAATCAGGAGAAAAACTCTCCTCCATCTTTTTATACCCCTTTTTAAACGACTCATTCGCATTATAATAGACATTATAACGCGTATTAATCGCCTGATACTTTCTATTAAAAGCAGTGTTTTTCTTCATATCGCATCCTACAAACAGCAATGCGACTGAAAGCAGAAGAAAATATATTCGTTTCCTTTTCAATTTTTCAACGTTTGGAAGGCTTCTCATCCCCCATTTATTAGTTTAACAATGAAACCTCTTATAGCTACAAGAAGTCCTTATTTTTTACCCATGTCTACTTTCTATAACTGAAAAATAGGACAAAAATTGCATTATTATGGATAATACATTGCAAAGATAAATGAATAATTCCAAATTTTAAGTTTTATGTTCTGAAAAATACTATTTTTCAACTGAAAAAGACGTCTACCCTTGTATAAAAAAAGAGGTTCCGTGCATCAGCACGAAACCTCTTCATATTGTTTCTCTATGACAATTAGAATGCCCAGCCCAAACGAAGTGTTGGAACAAATGTAGGAGAGAATGCAAATGTATGAGACTCAACATCTGACTCTTCTTTCTCTGTCTTTCCTTCTGTCACTGTTTCTGTGTATGAACCTTTTTGTACGTTAACACCAAAGCCTAAACCGATTTCTGCACCGATGAAAATGTTTTTAGCAAAATAATAGTTGAAACCAGTCAAACCAGAGAAACTGAAAGTATTGATTCCTGTAACAATGTTCTTGTTAGTAATCTTTGAATCTGTTGTTTCAATCACGTCCTTAGATGCTGTTGTACCAAAACCCACCTCAGCTCCAATGTATGGTTCCAATTTTGGGGTTCCAGCAAATGAATAAGTGAAACCTGGATTGATTGTCAATAGAGATGTTCTATGTGTTTCTTTCGACCAATCATTTCCAACACCTGTTTCATCTGCGCTCTTGTTGATTCCAAAACCTACACCTAAACGGATTTTAACCTTATCTGATGCAACATATACACCACGAAGTTGACCTCCAACTAAATTAACATCATCAAAGCCTGCTGATACTGGTGAAAAACCAATTTCAGCCATGAATTTTCCTTGGTCAGCCTTGAATTCATTTGATACTGCTTGTTCCTCTGCACTAGTTGATTCTGTTGCTTCTTGTGCATTCATTGCCATAGAAGACAATAACAATACTGCTAAAAATACCTTTTTCATTTCATGTTATTTTAATGAAAGTTCCTTTAACTATAGTCGAACGAAATGGGAACCATAACACGTCGTTGACTTATCTGAGTTACAAATATATGATTATTTAATAACACTTCACGTTACTCCTCTCTGTTTTTTTCAACGAACGGGGCAAAGACATCAACGAACGATCATCGACACTTGCACCCCTCCTAAAATTAATTACAAAAACTATTCCAAACGCAAAAAAAGCACGGACGTGCGTCTCCACGGTGCATCACAATTTATTTCAAACAATGATTTTATAGAATTCACCTTATTTTTTTTCTTTTTTTTCAAACAAAAAAATATTACCTTTGCAAAGGTACATTAAACCCGGGTGGTGAAATGGTAGACACGCTAGTTTCAGGTACTAGTGACCGCGAGGTTGTGTGAGTTCGAGTCTCATCCCGGGTACAACAAGTTAAAATGGGTTTCGTAGAAAATGGGTATCGTGAAACAATCTTCTCTTTTCTTTATTGCGAAATTATGCATTTTAGGAGTGTTACTTGGCGGCACATCCACAACTTGTCGTGCTCAAGATCCTGTTATACTGCCCGATTCTTGTTTCAAATCTGTTATATACCATCTGCAAGAGCAACATAGTATTTTAAAACAAAATAAGATTGGCTACGATAGCATCATCCCCATCAAATCGAAAAAAACAGTTCGCATCTATGCAAACAAATATTTGGAAAGCATACCTTTTCGTGAAGAGGTGGTGAAATCGATAAAAGACTCCCTGAAAAAATATCTGACCAGCAATTACAGCAACTATAAGGTTGAGATGTACATCAACAAATATGAGATATCAGACCTTGTACCCAATATTTACCGAGAGAATTACAAGATTGACAAAGAACGTCTTGAAAAGCACCGATCTGATGGTACGGCTTTCGTCACAAACCTGAGTAATTGGTCTCAACCCACTCTCGGTTTGCTCAACAACAACCTTGCCGTATGGCCCAGTCACGGCTGGTATTACGAGCGCAAAGAAAACGAATGGGTTTGGCAACGTCCTCATCTGTTTAGCGTAACGGAAGACACCTATACGCTTGGATATGTTCTACCCTACCTCGTTCCTATGTTGGAAAACGCAGGCGCTTACGTCATGCTTCCAAGGGAACGCGACACACAACTCAACGAAGTAATCGTAGACAATGACGACCACGAGACATTCTTCTATGAAGAGTGTCATGACAAAGTAAACAAATGGAGACGAGGCGACACCACTGGATTCGCCAATCCTCGTGAACTATATCGTGAAGGAGAAAACCCTTTCTGCTATGGCACATACAGAAAAATCAAAACCAGCAAAGAGGGTATGGGATATGCCAACTGGACTCCTGAAATTCCTGAATCGGGCGACTATGCCGTCTACATCTCCTATCATTCATACGAGAACAGTGCCACCGACGCACACTATACCGTATACCACACGGGCGGTGCCACAGAATTCCTCGTCAACCAAAAAATGGGCGGAAGCACATGGATCTATTTAGGCACCTTCAATTTCAAGAAAGGTACCAACCCTAGCATCGGACGTGTGGAACTCTCTAACAAAAGCAAAAGCAACAACGATATCATAACGGCAGACGCCGTCAGATTCGGTGGAGGATATGGCAACATCGGTCGATTGAACCAACAAGACTCCGTCATCTACAGTAACAAACCTCGCTACTTAGAGGGCGCTCGTTACTGGCTTCAATGGGCTGGTTATTCAGACTCAATCTACAACAGAAACGATTACAAAGATGACTACAAAGATGACTATATGTGCCGTGGTCACTGGGTAAACGACCTCATCGGAGGTTCCTCCAAATCGCCTAACACCACAGGCAAGAACATTCCAATACAACTATCCATGGGATTCCACACGGATGCTGGTCAAGTGTTTAACGACAGCATCATTGGAACAATGTCCATCTATATGTCTGAGAGCAATGGTTCACGCAACTATGCCAACGGGCAACGCAGAATCGTCTCTCGCGACCTAGCCGATATCATACAAACCCAAATTGTCAACGACATTCGAAACACCTACCGTCCCGATTGGACAAGAAGAAAGTTAACCGACGCATCTTACTATGAAGCAAGAGTGCCAGAAGTTCCCACATTCCTGTTGGAACTACTCTCCCATCAAAACTTCACCGACATGCGTTACGGATTAGACCCTCACTTCCGTTTCACTGTAAGTAGGTCTATTTACAAAGGTATACTGAAGTTCTTAGCCTACCAGCAAGAAAGAGAATACGTTATACAGCCTCTACCTGTAAATACGTTCGGTGCAGAATTTGTCAACGAGGAGAACAATGTGATACGCCTTAGTTGGGCGGCACAGCAGGATAGCCTCGAACCAACGGCGACACCAGACTATTACATCCTCTACACAGCCAATGACGAAGGTGGTTGGAACAATGGTGAAATCATCCGTTCAACATTTACACATGTAACATTAGAGCCGAAAAAAATATACCGATTTAAAGTGACCGCCGTCAACAAAGGAGGTGAAAGTTTTCCTTCTGAAGAATTGGCTGTCGGATATGTGCCTAATACACCTAAAACGGCACTCATCATCAACGGTTTCCATCGTGTATCCGCTCCTGAGTGGTTTGACACACCAGACTACTCTGGATTCCTCGACAACCTAGATCAAGGCGTTCCCGACAAGTACGACCTCAGCTATACAGGCAGCCAGTACGCATTCAATAAAAGATCCAAATACAGGAACAATGCCAATCCTGGACATGGAGCTTGTTACGCTCTGTTTGAAAACGAAAAGATAGCAGGCAACACCTTCAATTTCACATATATTCATGGAAAAGCCATCATGGCTGCAGGTTACTCGTTTGTCTCTTGTAGCGACGAGGTGGTGAAAGCGGGACTGATTCGCTTGAAAAACTACAGATTCCTCGATTTGATTTTAGGCGAGGAGAAAAGTACTTTAGTCGGACAAGAGACTCGCTACCAACTGTTTCCTAGTAGTCTGAGACAACCCATACGACAATATCTAATGAGACAGCAAGGTAACATCTATGTCAATGGAGCTTATGTTGCCTCCGATCTTTATGAGCGAGACTCATGCGACACAGAGGCTATCCAATTTGCAGAACGCGTATTGAAATACAAATTAGGTGAGAGTAAATTAAAAACAAAGGGATTGCTATCCAACTATTTCTCCCCATGGAAAATATTCAAACAGAAATATTACCATTATTGCAACATTCCAAACTCTAAGCAATACGCAGTGGAGGTGCCGGATGCGCTCGACATATCCAACGGGTCCAAAGTGATTCACTCCTTCGAGGGAAGCAACCTTCCTGCCACCGTGGGCTATAACGGGCGATACAAAACCATCATCTCGTCTGTTCCTTTCGAAAGCATTGAAAGTGAGAAGGAAAGATTGAAGTTGATGAAAGAGATCATCCAATTCTTTGAGAAAAAACAAAATTGATATTAGTCAAGAAAATGAGGGGGGTAATTATATATCCGAGTTTCTTTCATTTCTCCAAAATATTAAACTATCTTTGGAATCTCATCATGTAAAATATCAGGTTTAAAACACAAAAACATACATATCAAATGAAGCGATTTATTCATCTAATTTTACTGTTAGCATTTGCGGCAAGCTATGCCAATGCAGCAGACACCCTAACAACACAATCGAAGATTGAAGAGGTGACTATTTACAAGCAAGGAGCAATGGTTGAGCGAACCGCACACGTGAAAATACCAGCGGGCGTATCAATCATAAAGATTCCCATGATCAGTCATAAACTTGACCAAAAGAGTGTTCAGGTTGGAATCTCCAATTCAGACATCACATTGGGAAAAGTAGATGTCATTATGGAGGTGACGAACAAAGATTCTTTCGTGAAAGCCAATAAAAAATTGGTCGATAGGATATCCGTCGTAAGAGACTCTATCCAGATATTGACATCGCTAAAAAGCACATTGAAAAATGAAAAGAGAATTGTCATTTCCAATGATAATATTGGAGGAAAGAAAGGATTCTCAGCAGAGCAACTAAGCGGCATTGCCTCCTTTATGAGAAAAGACCTCAACGAGATTGCCGACAACACATTGAAATACGATCGATTGTATGATGACCTCACAAGAGAGTATCGCATTTCACGTCAGCAATTGCAACTGCTCGACGAACGTGCATTAAAGCCCAAAGCTGCCATCCTTCTTTCTCTGACCTCTCCTACCTCATCAGAGACCAACATCACCATTAGCTATATCATCAAAGATGCGCAATGGAAACCGTTTTACGAACTGCATGTTTTTGAAAAAACGGCCACAATGAATATTAACAAAAAGATTTTTGTATCACAGAAATCACAAGAGGATTGGAATGAAATCAAAATGACCGTGACGAAATCCAATCCAACAAAAAACAACAAGAAACCAGAGTTGACTCGCTACACACTTCCTCACCAAATCGTGACGTCCAAAAACACTCAAACCACAAAAGTATCTGAAAACAACATGGTAAAAGTTTTTGGTGTGGTACGTGATGAAAAAGGCAGTTTACAAGGTACGCATGTATCAGTCGGCAACATATCCACAGAAACAGACGCATCGGGATTTTATGAAATATTAGCGCCTGCATATTCTACAATTGTATTTTCTCATTCAGGGCACTCTTCTATTCAACGGAAAACCACAAACGAGAATGTCAACATGATAAATATTAATTTGGCGGAAGATGCCTCAAAAATATATGCAGAAAAAAACTATGAAATAGAGGAAGAGGCAGCAGAAACTGATATTACTGATATTATAGGTCTTAAAGGTAGTGTTGATAACGCCCTAAAAGGACGTGTTTCAGGAGTTCAGGTTTCTGCATCTTCAGGTCAGCCAGGTGCTGACTCAAGAGTGCGTATTCGCGGAACATCTACTTTAACGGGTGAGAATCAACCCCTATATGTCATAAATGGAATGCCAGTATCTGGTGATGAATTCCTAAACATTGATCAAAAAGACATCGAGAGCATGGAAGTTCTAAAGGATGCATCAGCATTTGGCATCTATGGCTCACGCGCTGCAAATGGTGTCGTCATAATCACCACTAAAAAAGGTGCTAAAACAGGAAGTGATTTATACAATTCCGTATTCTCCAATTTGGAAGATTATACGGAAACATCGGCAGGGTTAAACTCCATACCTTCTGATGGGGCGGAGCATGAAGCTGCACTACAGCAAGAGGAGATTTCTGTCCACTACACCTACTATGCGGCACCAAAAATCACACCTAACGTATATATGTTGGCTGAGATTCCGCACTGGAAGGATTTCCAGTTTTTGCCAGGCAAACTGAGAGTCTTCTCTGACAACACCTATACCGGCGAATCATATTGGACGCCAAAAGATATTGAAGACACACTTCATTTCTCTCTGGGCGTGGATAAGAACGTGGGAATAGAGAGACAATTACAAGTTACCAAACAAAAGAAGAATCTTTTCAACACAAGAGATAAGATCAAAAGAGAATGGCTCATCACTGTAAAAAACAACAAAGAAGTAACCATTGACATCACGGTAGAGGATCAGATTCCTGTTGCGCAAAGTGATGCCGTAAAGGTAAACCTAATTGACAATGGAGGAGCCACACTGAACGAGTCGGATGGCAAACTGACCTGGAAGCTGAAATTAGCCCCAGGAGAAAAGAAAGAGATAAAATTCATATACGAAGTGATAATCAAAGACAGTTCCGTTTATGACAGTTTAATAACCGATGAAAATTTATAATCTTATGAAGGCACAATATATAATCAAATCAATATTAGCAGGATGTATTTCTCTCTGCTGCTTATCTACATTCGCCGCACAAGAAGCGACATCCAAAATAACCGACGTCATGGTCTATCCACAGGGAGCCATGGTTAGTCGTGTGGCCAACGTTAATGTAAAACCAGGACAGTCGGAGGTGAAGATACCATTAATAACTCCATTGCTTGATAAGAAATCTATTCAAGTAGGTATAAAGAGAGGAGATGTGACGCTTGTATCGGTCGATTATGATGTGGAAGTTCCCAACAGCAAGCAAATCACAAAAGAGGCCAATGCACTGAACAAAAGAGCAGGCATTCTTCGTGACTCCATCGATATGCTAAAAGAGAAAAACAGCGTATTACGTAATGAACGTGAATTGATACTTAAAAGTAATAACATCGGTGGTGAAAACGGATTCACGGCAACGACTCTACAAGGCATCGCTTCATACGTCCGCAAAGACTTAAATGAAATTGCCTCACTTGAATACAAGAATCAAAAGAAGATCGAACAACTTCAAAAAGAGCTGACTAGCAACGAACAAAAAGTCAATCTTCTATATGACAAACAGATCGAGCCAAAGAGTTTCCTCAAACTCACGTTAAGTGCTCGCATGGGAACCAATTGCGACATCAACATTCAATACTTCGTAAGAAACGCATCTTGGATGCCTTTCTATGAAACAAGAATCACAAAAGCTGACAAGCACCTTCATCTGATTCAGAAAGCATACGTCAGCCAAGGAAGCAAAGAGAATTGGGGAAATGTGAAACTATCCCTATCTCAAAACGATCCAACTGTCAGCAATGAGAAACCAGAGTTGAAAAAGCATTTCATTCCCAATGGTTACAATGACTATAGAAGAACCAATAGTATGCCATCAGATGAGAAAGAGTACATAAAGGTTTTAGGTATCGTACGAGATAAAGAAAACCCATTGAAGGGCGTACTCATCTCATGCGGAGAAGATATCAAAACAGAAACTGACGAAAATGGATACTACGAACTTTTGGTTCCAATCTACGCTCGTGTAAAATATGAATTTGTAGGATATCAAACCTTCACCACCTCAGCAGAGGGACAAAATGTTGCCGTTAGAAATGTGGAATTAGGTCCATATTCCAAATTGAGCAATACCATCGAGAGCAATCTGTTTATGGATTACGCATCTCAAAACAAGATTCAGATCAATAAGAGCAAGAGTCAAAGCAGTGATATGGAAGCTAACATACCTCAAATGGTCATTCGAAACTACATATCTGACATTGCAGGTAAGAACACGATTCCTGATGATGCAGCCGACCACGAGATTGTTGTAAAAGACATGTCCATCAATGCTGAATACAACTTTTTTGCCGTTCCGAAAATATCAAAGGATGTCTATCTCGTTGCATCCATTCCTGATTGGAAGAAACTAGACTTGCTGGATGGTAAGGTGAAACTCTTCCTCAACAACATGTACATGGGCGAAAGTTTCATCAACACAAGACAGACAGAAGATACGCTTCACCTCTCCATCGGAAAGGATAGAGATTTGGCTGTTGATCGTAAGGAATTGAAGAACTACTCATCCAAGAATCTGACAAAGACAACAGACAAAACGGAGAAGATATGGCAGATCACCGTTAAAAACAACAAAGCTGAGTCAGTGAAAATCACTGTTGAAGACCAATATCCAATCTCCACAACAGATGAAATCAAAGTGGAACTTACGGAAAGCAGCGGTGCCGAGGTTGATCCAATAGAGGGAAAACTCACATGGAAACTCACCTTAAAACCAGGAGAGAAAAAGGAGTTGAAATTCTCTTATACAGTTAAATCCAAAACAGAGGTTTTTGTAGAGTGAAATAGAAAGCAAAATGCCATTCAAGTTGATCATGCAACATTGTAAAATAGGCTGAAATTTCATACCTTTGTGATAATTTAATCAGGTGAGTTCTATAACATCACCGTTTTGCAATATTTAACTTGAATTTTTCACTTATGATTGACTGTTTCATTCCATACATTAACGATGAAGTCACATCGCAAGCAATAAACGAACTTAAGCAAGAGCGTTGTGTCGGAGAGATTATCTTACTGGTACCAGAACAAGTGGCAACACCTCAATTGGGAGTACGCACGATTACGACCAACAATCCAGAGAGTTCTCGCGCCATCCGACTCATCACACTAATGTCTAAGAGCGAATATATCTTGTTCTGTCCCAAACCAGCCAAGATTATTTGGGGACAACATGGATTGGAACGCCTCAACCAAATTGCATCCTTCACACATGCCAGCATCATCTACTCCAACTATTATGTAGAGAAAGCTGGCAAACGAGAGGAATACCCTACGATCGACTATCAAATCGGCAGTGTTCGCGACGATTTCAATTTTGGTCCAATTGTTCTCATCAATCAGAAGCTATTACAGAGAGAGTCATCTCACAACAAAGAGAACTACCGCTCTGCAGGATGGTACCGTTCACGATTGGCGATTACTTCACAGCAACCAGCCTTTCATATCAACGAATACCTCTATACGCTCATCGAAGATGAATCAATAGCTGGAAATGGTCAGTTTGACTATGTAGATCCTCGCAACAGAGAGACTCAGATAGAGAAAGAAAGAGCATGTCTCAGCCATTTAAAAGAGATCAATGCCTATTTGGAACCAGAATTTAAGAGTGTCAATTTCGATGAAGAATCATTCAAAAACGAAGCGAGTGTCATCATTCCCGTTCGAAACAGAGCCAAAACCATTGCTGATGCCATTCAATCCGTATTGAGTCAGAAGACAAACTTCCCATTCAATCTCATCATCATCGACAACCACTCCACCGATGGAACCAGCGACATCATTGAACAATATGCTAAAAAAGACAATCGTGTCATTCATATCATTCCTGCTCGCCACGATTTAGGCATTGGTGGTTGTTGGAACGAAGGTATTGAACATCCCGACTGCGGTAAGTTTGCCGTTCAGTTGGATAGCGATGATGTCTATCAGACAGAGAATACGCTACAAACCATTGTCGATGCGTTCTACGAGCAAAAATGTGCAATGGTGATCGGCAGTTACACCATCACCGATTTTCAAATGAATCCTATTCCACCAGGATTGATCGATCATAAAGAGTGGACTCCTCGAAATGGTCGCAACAATGCGTTACGCATCAACGGGCTGGGAGCTCCTCGCGCATTTTACACACCTATTCTCCGCAAGATTCATGTACCGAACACCAGCTACGGAGAAGATTACGCATTAGGACTCACCATCTCGCACGACTACCAGATTGGAAGAATCTTCGATTCACTATATCTATGCAGAAGATGGGAGGATAACTCTGATGCCTCATTAGACATCATCAAACAAAACAAAAACAACCAATACAAAGACAATTTGAGATCCATGGAGATCCTCAACCGAATAAAGATGAATTCCAAGAAAAACTCATCGTACAAACCAAAAAAGTAAAGAAATGATTGACTATAAGAAACTATATGACGGACAGTTGAAAGTATGGGACGACTTTCGTAATCGTGTCAGTCAACTTGACACTGTTGAACTCCGCAAATTTGACATGGGCACATATAGCATATATGCGCAGTACAACCCAGCGAGAGCCGTATCATCAGGAGCCAAGCTAGATGCGAAAACAATAGCGAACAGAAAATGTTTTCTATGCGAATGCAATCGTCCTGCCATACAAGAAGGAATCCAATTGGATGAAAAATTCACACTTTTGGTCAACCCATTTCCTATTCTGAAAGGACACATGACCATACCTATCAAGGATCATGAAGAGCAACAGATTCTTCCGCACATTGGTTCTTTCATTACCTTCTGTAAGGAGTTGCCATCTCACACATTGCTTTACAACGGACCTAAATGTGGTGCTTCCGCACCCGACCACATGCATTTTCAAGCCGTATTAAAAGGGCAATTACCTTTTGAGGAAGAGTTAAAAACTGTCGAAGTCAGAGTATTGTCAGAGAATAAAGAGGGCACTATGGAGGAGTTTCTAAATTATGGTAGAAAATGCATACACATAAAAAGTACCAAAGCCACATTGACGCAATCCTATTTTGAGCAACTCTACAAGCAGTTGCAGATGTTAGCAGGGACTGACGACGAACCGTTAATGAATCTGTTTGGATTCTACGAAGGCAGTGAGTGGCATCTATTTGTATTTCCACGGAAGAAGCACCGTCCTACTCAATTTTTTGAGGAGGGCGAGAAGTATAAGATGATTAGTCCCGGCGCCATTGATGTGGCAGGTATTCTTGTGCTTCCAAGAAGAAATGATTTTGATGAACTCACCAAAGATGTGATTGAAGATGTATTCTCTCAAGTATGCTATTAGATAAGCAATATGAGAAAACGCCCCTCGAAAATTTAATCGTCTTTTCGAGGGGCGTTTTTTATGTCAATACCATTCTATTCCTCTTCATCCAATCGCAAATAAGGTCTAAGTCTCTCTCTGAAAACGAAATATCCCTTTTGAGAAAAGTGGAAACCATCACCGATGTTAAAATCAGCCTTCATGCAATCAAATTGTTCGATGTAGAAATCAATGAATAGATTCACGTAGGTTAACCCCTTATCCAAAGCATAAATCTTAATCATCGTATTAAGAGCCTTTATGTTATTTATTGTGATTGCAGGATAGACTCTGTTATCCTCTGGGGTCACAGGCAAAACAGGAATGACAATGATCTCCGTTTGTGGCAATTTATTTTGCAACAGTTCTATATACGAAACAAAATCGTTATAGATCTCATTGACAGGAATTCCCATCTGCAAGTCCTGCACGCCCAACATTAAAACTATCTGAGAAGGTGTATTATTATCAAAAATAAAAGCAGCTCTTTCAATCTCATCTTTTATTGTATTCTTGTATATCGCCAAGTTGGCAATTTTATTAGTACCAAAGAGGGATTTCCAGTTACACATCTGCATTCGCTCTTCACCAATAAATACAATATTTCCATCCTGATAAGAAGTAGAAAAAAGCATGTCTGTTTTCACACTTTGCTCTTCCGATTTTGTATTATCAACAGTCGACTGATGTCTGTATAACCAAATGCAAGCTATCACCAAGACAACATTGAGAAGAGCAGATACGATGAGCCAAATTTTCTTTACCATTATTTTTCGTCTTTATTATCAACAGTCGTATTGTTTTGAAAAGCATTCTTTACAATATCAATAGGAGAACCCGATGTAGTTGGCTTTAGAACATATCGTTCTGGATGACGATCATATTCATACAACTCATATTGTTCAATCACATCAATTAGCAATTTGGAATAATTGGGATTTGTTGCATAGCCTGCTTTCTTCAAGCCTATAGCCCATGCCTTATAATCCTTAATCCAATAAGTGAATAAGAAAGAGTAGCGACTACGATTCACCAAAAAGAGAGAATGATCTCGGTAGGATGATTCCGCATCCAAATAAACTCGAAAGCAATCATCTTTCTTATCATCATCCTTAAGGAACGTATCTCCCACATAATCGCTGGTACACTTAATGCCAAAATGGTTATTGGCAATCTGAGCCAAGTCGCTCTGTCCACTACCCGACTCCAAGATTCCCTGTGCTAAGGTTATGCTGGCAGGGATTCTGTATTCGTACATTTCACGAATCGCTATCTTGTAAAATTTTTCTATGTATGCAAGTGTCTCAGCCTTCGAACCAGCCTTCTGTCCGAACATACATGTCGGAACGAGAAGAAGAAGATATATGAGACAATAACGCATATCGATAAAATTTTCGTTGTTAATTATAAGATAACATTCTGTTCAATCTTTTGTTTCAACTCCTCCATCAACCATTTCGGTGTTGATGTGGCGCCACAAATGCCGACAGACTTCACCCCTTCGAAGATAGTGTAATCCACCTCTTCCAGATCTGAAATCATATATATATTATTGTTTACTTTTCTACACTCATCAAACAAGACCTTTCCATTCGAGCTCTCCTTTCCACTTACAAAAAGGATCAGTTCATGATGAGCCACAAAATTGATGATCTGAGGTATTCTATTGGCCACTTGGCGACAAATGGTATCATTATACTCAAACGTGCCCTGCGGTTTCATTCGTTTTTTTATTTCCTCGACAATCTTATTAAAGCCCTCTATGGATTTTGTTGTTTGGGAGAACAACCGAATATTTTTAGCATAATCCAATTTTGAGAGATCCTCCAATCCTTCTATGACGATAGCGTTACCATCCGTTTGTCCAACTAACCCGTTGACCTCCGCATGAGCTTTTTTCCCATAGATTACCACTTGCGTGTTGCTTGGATCTGACTGTTCGTATGCCTTTCTGATTCTTTTTTGCAAATTCAAAACCACAGGACAAGTAGCGTCGATGATTGTGAGACCATTAGCGCGTGCTTGTTGATAGGTAGCCGGAGGCTCACCATGAGCTCTAAAAAGAATCTTCTGTCCTTTTAAATGGTCGAAGGCATCTCTGTCGATGGTAATCAATCCCTTCTGCTCCAGTCTGCGCACCTCCATACTATTATGGACAATCGCCCCCAAGCAGTGGAGTCGGTCCGACTTTGCCAATTCCTCCTCTGCCTTATTGATGGCCGTTACGACACCAAAACAGAATCCCGAGTTTGAATCTATCTCAATAATCATTTGGTTCTTTCCTCAAAACGTTGTAGCAACCACTCTTTTTGTTCTTGAATGGTCATATAGCTATTATCCAATTCTATGGCATCATCTGCTTTACGAAGCGGACTCTCCTCCCTATTCTGATCCAAATAATCACGTTGTTTTACATTTTCCAAAACTTCATCAAAGGAGACATTTTCGCCCTTCGTCTTCAACTCATCATACCGACGTTGTGCACGAATTTCAGGGGATGCAGTAAGAAAGATTTTCAGTTCAGCATCAGGGAAAACCACCGTACCGATGTCACGTCCATCCATCACCACACCACGATCCACGCTATACGCCTGCTGTTGGGCAACCATCGCACGACGGACAAAGCCAATGGAACTAACAATACTAACAGAATTGGAAACCTTCAACGAACGTATCTCGCTCTCAACATTTTCATCATTCAAATAGGTCTCATTTATCTGTTTTTCCGCATTATATCTGAAATCTATTTTAATCGATGGGATTGCCTCCTTCAATTTCTCTTCGTCAACAACACCATCGTTTATCCAATTGTTTCTCAAACAATATAAAGTGACGGAGCGATACATAGCGCCTGTATCAACATACGCATAACCGACACTCTTAGCCAAATCTTTAGCCATCGTACTCTTTCCGCACGAAGAGAACCCATCAATGGCTATTATTATCTTTTTCATTTTTCTTAAAAGAATCTATTGATGATGACAACGACAGTGTGAATGTGCCACCAGAAGGAGCATATTTCGCATACGCCGCGTCTAAATTAAACTTATACACTTTCAATCCTGCGCCAAACGAGAAACCATTCATACCACGAGCCTCACTCAATGCATACTCTCGATTACGGCGATGATTATACGCCATATCAAAATGGAAGTTTTTACCAATCAACACCTCCACACCAAAAACGAGATGGCGAAACAACATATCTGCAAATTTTATCTCATTCTGATCCCTGTCTGTTTCCTCTAACGACAACAAAGAATTACTTTTCTCCGGTCTCTTGTAATCAAGCGACCAATCATTCAAATGATCATACGTAATGGAGAATCGAAATGGTGCATGCTCCAATCCCTTAGTGATACCCAACTGAATGTTCCATGGCAATCTCTCCGTATCCTGATCATCGTAATAATCTGTGAAACGGAATCCAAAATTACGAACAGACAAGCCAACTGAAAAATCCCAATCTTTTTTATAGTAGTTAGCACCCACGTCAAATCCCAAGCCAAAACTACTATAAGATTCTATATGAGAGTAAACTGGTTTCATTGCCAATCCTACAGTAAAATTAGAACCCAAGTATCTTGCATATACCAAGTTCCATGCAAAATCACCAGCAGAAAATTCTTCTGTTGCATTGCCATAGCGGTCATAGCCTTCCAAATCGCCATACCCCATAAACAAGAAATTAAATCCGAAATAATTCAAGCTATCCAATGCATAAGAGTAAGATGCCATTCCGCCATTGGCATCAGCCAAGTAATTCACATAGCTCAATGAAATCTTACTATTCAATGAAGATGAGAGAAGTGCAGGATTCGTATAAAACTGATTCACATCATCCGACTGTACGGAAACGTTTTCTCCGCCCAAACCAGCCAATTTAGCATTAAATGGCAAATTTAAGAAGCGATAGACTCCCCCACCCGCATTTGCATTCACACTTCCTATTGACAGCAGAGTAAAAGCCACTATCAGAAACGACTTAATATAACCTCGAAACATATACATGCACAATAAAAATTACGGATGAAAACATGAAAAGTTGCGATGATAAAAAACGGTTTCACATTTCCGCTCCAAATATAACATTTTTCTTTCCTTTATTCGATATCTTTCGCCTGATAAATCGGAATTTTCACAAAAAAAGTAGTTCCTTTATTCAATTCCGAATCAAACCAAATGTCACCGCCTGACGACAACAAAATATTCTTCACGATGGCAAGACCTAATCCCATACCACTCGTCTTAGTGGTGAAATTTGGTTGGAACATTTTACCTCTATTTTCCGGAGAAATACCACATCCATTATCTGTTATCTCGACAAATGCAGAATCATCTTTTTCATAAAAAGTGACATCAACACGTCCTTCCCGATTGGAAGGTATCGACTGAATCGCATTTCTAAACAAATTATTGAATATTTGCAACAACTGCTTATCATCCATCCAAATGAATTCATGTTCATATCCATTTAAATTCAAATGGAATGATACATCCTCCGAATTATTGGCAAAGAGCTCTACGGTCGACTGTAATTTGTCCACAATATCCACTGCAGTATAACGCGCTTCGGAAGCTTTCGCAAATGAGGAGAATTCTGAAGCAATATTGGATAAATTATCAATCTGATCAATTAATATTTTAGAGGTTTTCTGAAAATATTCATCAAAATTGTCAGGATCCAACACTCTTTTCCTCATACATTGTTGCACACTCAGCTTCATCGGCGTCAGTGGATTCTTTATCTCGTGGGCTATACGACGAGCCATCTCACGCCATGCAAATTCACGCTCAGACCTCGCCAATCGGTCAGCACTATCCTGCAACTCCAGCACCATTTTATTATACTGCTTAACCAAATCGCCAATCTCATCATTCTCTTGATAATCAATCAAAGAGTTTTCACCCGTCAGTCTGACCTGCGTGAATCGTTCTGACAATAATACTAACGGCTTAGTTGTCCTTTTATTTAGTAACCAGATAATAAAAATTGAAATGATAGAGATAAACATATAGATATCCACCACCACAACAAGGATGTTAAATATCTCATTTTGAACCTGATAATAGGCTTTATGAGACATCAAACGAATATAACCAACACATTTATTTTGTAAGTTATATGCCTTTACATAGTGAGAATAGCAATCGATAGAACGCACCGTCTCCTTTCTAAACAATTCTGGTAAGGTTTGGAATTTAATCACAGGATAAACCAGATGCGACTGCCGTTTATCCGCATACATCACCAACGGACGCGAGGAGGCTTGCAGTCGACCATTCACATCATACAACACCACGTCTAATTGAAACAAATTGGAGAGTTCCTTTATCTTACTGAACAATGTCATTCTCTGGTCCGACAAGTTGTCAGACAATCCAACCACAGCCTGCACATTCTGCTGAACTGCAATGGCATTCTCCTTAATCTCCGAGAACTGTGATTTCTCGTATTGATCCATAAAGAATGGGAAGGTGGCAACAGCAAGGACCATAAAGGCAGATATGATCGGAATGACAAACAACAACTGCATTCGCGTCAACAGAGATTTGCTTTTCTTCATCAGATTTTTTCGAATCTCCCTTAACGAGAAATAGACAATTGCGGTTAATACATACGCGGCAAACAAATAGGTGGTCAATATCACGTATATATAGCTTTTCCGTTCTGGCACACTCACGACAGCAACACTTTTACCAGAATCAAACACATGAACGTAATGCGTATAATAATTCAAGAAGATTTTATAATCTTCCGAATCATTTTCTTCCGGATTAAGCCACGACATAAAGATTGGATAATGGAATTCACCATCCGAATAACTCAATTCTCCATTTAGATATTTGGCTTTCGATAGATTTTCGAAGACCTTTGTTTGTCGAATGGATTGCTCCAACAAACTCACCCTATCATAGGTGGTTTTACGGTAGAATTTCAAATAAACAGAAATCGAATCCATCTGAACATATCCCAAATAAGAGATGGCCAGTTTCTCATTTTGATTGGCATAGAATCGCGTCACATCCAATTGCCTCATCATCGGAGCAATTGAATTAAAATCAGCATAAACAGCCTTCTCGAAATTAGGCTTTCGTAAATACAATGAATCGGATGGGGAACAGATCTGGACTTCAAAATCATATTTGTCTTCAAAGATCTTGAAGTAGGCATCCCACAAATAGGTCTCCACCAAATCCTCCGTCTCCGAACTATTCAATCTCACCCATCGTATGAGTCGAGAATCGGTTATGAGAAATAGATTTTTATCTTTCAAAATTGATTCCGCAATTTCATCTTGGTATACACAATTATCTACACTAATCTGATTGGCCATCTGTTTGTATTGAGACTCCATTTTCAAGGTCGAATAATGATATGACAAACCAACTATCAAATTAATGAAGATGAATGATATTGGAGCGGAATAGAGGAATCCGCTGATAGGATAATAGGTTTCATACAGGTCGATAAACAGAATCATACAAGAGACAAGAAGGAACAAAACCACCTCCAGCCATGATCCAAAGAAGGCATAAAAGCATACGCATGCCGCAGTCAGTATCAAATGAATGTAAATGATTGTTCTCGTGTTTCGTTTGTCTTGATAAAACTTTTTCACTCGTGATATGAACCAATAGTAGAAATAGGCACCTATCAACTCCAACAGCAGTAGCAAGAAGGTCTCCACTCTCAATTCCTGAATAAAAGAGACTGCAACGTTCATGTTTGAATGATACACCATGTCTTTGATGATTTCAAAGACGTAAATCAACAACAAGAAGGAGATGGTCTTCAATATCAGAATCATCATTTTCACATAGAGAGGAGGCATTGTGTCTGGGTTGATCACTTTGTTAGGAATCCTGTTTCTATATAAAAACAATAATCCATACAAGAACATGGCGTATGCGAACAAATGCGATACCGTAGGTGCAAACGCAGAGTGATAAGACAAAGTGGAGATGAAGTCATTCTCGAACCACAAGGTAGGATATCGGAAATAAGCATGTAAGAAAATGACTAAGAACCAGACAAAAAACGCACCAATCATAGCATGCTTGTATCTTGCAGGATGCCATTTTTCCACATACTTGAGGAATGCATTGAGTATAAACAGGAACGAACATATCACAAGAAGCCAACAGACAACCGCTGCCACTAGATAGACAGTGTTTTCCTTATGAATCATCGTGTTTGACAAAGAGAAAAGATAATCGCCCTCCTTCGACGAAAAAGAGAGAACATCATCCTCTATTCCTTTTTCCGCAGAAATAATAACAGACCCAGGCAGTTGAAAAGCCTTCGCATAGTGATTGTTCAGACTGTTTTTTCGAGGGAATATATTGTCTTTAATCTTTATCAGAGCAACACATCTATATTCACGGAAGAATGACTGAAGAACCACCACATGAGCATTATCAGTCACATAATAAAATTCGCTGGCAAAATTAAAATCTGAAACGCCACGAAGAGCGACATCATTGCTTGTCCAAAATTCCAGTTGATCTCCCTGATAGATATGAAACGACACCTCTCTTCTCTCCGATTCCTCATATAGATCTTTCATCTGATAGAGTGCCGTGATATCTTCATTTTCCAGCACCTCCTTTATGCGACTAATTGTCTCCTCTGCATAAGTTTCCTTCTCCTGTAAAGTTTTATAAAATTCCTCTTGATTAACCTGAAAAACAGAAGTAGAATAGAAAAGATTTTCAAAAACGAAAAAAAGAAGTCCGAAAACGAGCAAATAAAAGAGTGATGTAAAGATAACACCTCTCTTAAAAGAGGTTATCTTTCTAACAAGTTTCAACCGAAAATAACGGAATGTTCTTTTCACTTTTATATGCCAATCATTTGTTAACATCAGAGCAAATTACGTGCCAAAAAGCCTATAAAATCAGAGTAAAAATCACTCATGATGATAGGGTTCTCCTCGCAGTATGGTCATAGCTCGATAGAGCTGCTCCACAAATATAAGTCTCACCATTTGATGCGAAAATGTCATTTTAGACAAAGACACCTTTCCATTGGCTCTTGCATAGACATCCTGAGAAAAGCCATACGGACCACCCACAACAAAAACCAAACGTTTCAAACCTGCCACAGACTTCTTCTCTATAAATGAGGAAAATGCAACAGAGGTATATTCCACTCCCTTATCATCCAACAAAATAACCTCATCACTCTCCTGGAAGGACTTGAGTAACAGTTCTCCCTCTTTTTGTTTTTGGACCTCTTCTGTCAGATTTTTCGTGTTTTTTATATCGGGCAACTCCTCTATTTCGAAGGAAATATAAAATTTTAAACGCTTTTGATACTCAGTTATTGCATTTTTAAAATTTAAATTATTAGTTTTGCCAACGGTTATGAGTGTAATTTTCATGCTAAACAACATTTAACACAAAAATAGTAACAAAAAGCGATTTTTTGCATTATTTTTGCAGATAAATTATTGTAATGGCATAAAACTATTAATAGAGAGTGTATTATGAGAATTATAAAAATTGCTGTACTTACTTTAATCTCCTCGTTTTGGGGTTATTCCCTACACGCTAATCCAACAGAAATAACGCAAGCCTTTGCAAGCGGGAACATATCAAAAATCGAATCCTATTTGAATAATACTGTGGATATCACGATAGAGAAAAACTCCAATTCCTGTGATAGAACCCATGCTAAGACTTTACTCAACGATTTTTTTCGTAAGAATAGACCTACAAACTATTCTCTGACGAACAAAACCGAAAAAGGCAAATCAGCCATCATACTTGGAAAACTGTACACCAACAGCGGAGAATATACCTTGTTCATTCTTACTCAAAAAGATGCAAACAAGGATCTCATTTACCAAGTGAAGATTACTCAACAAAAGTAAGTATTTTACCCTACTGATATATGAAAAGTGAAAATGATTTAATAGAAGACCTTCTCGATTTGGCTTTTGCTGAAGATATCGGAGATGGCGACCATACAACATTATGTTGCATTCCTGCTGACAAAATCGGGAAAGCTAAATTGTTTATCAAGGAAGATGGAATCCTTGCGGGCGTTGAAATTGCCAAAAAAGTATTCCATAAATTCGACCCCGACATGCAAGTGGAGGTGCTACTCAACGATGGCGCTCATGTAAAAAAAGGTGACATCGCCTTCTATGTGACTGGTAAAGAGCAATCTCTACTTCAAACAGAACGTACCGTACTGAATATCATGCAACGCATGAGCGGTATCGCCACTCAGACGAATCGCTATGCTCAACTACTCGACGGACTTCACACAAAGGTGCTCGACACAAGAAAGACAACTCCTGGACTCCGAATACTCGAGAAACAAGCAGTGAAGATCGGCGGTGGCGTCAACCATCGAATCGGTCTCTTCGATATGATACTTCTCAAAGACAACCATGTCGATGTCGCTGGTGGTATCAAAAATGCCATCAACAAAGCAAAAGAGTATCTGAAAGAGAAAGGCAAGAACCTTAAGATAGAAATTGAAGTTCGTAATTTCGACGAACTTCAAGAGGTGCTGGAAATTGGCGGTGTGGATCGTATCATGCTGGACAACTTCAGTGTGGAGGACACCAAAGAGGCTGTTCGTCGTATCAACCACCGATTCGAAACGGAATCATCCGGCGGCATCACATTCGAAACACTTCGTAGCTATGCAGAATGCGGCGTCGACTATATTTCTGTAGGTGCACTCACCCACTCTGTCAAAGGATTAGACATGAGTCTAAAAGCTGTGAAATGAGAATTCCATTAAACATACTCATTGCTGCTCTCCTTTTATGCGGTTGCACGGGCATAAAAGACAACTCTCAACAACCTCAGACTAACGAGAGTTCCTCTTTATACCAACAAACCACAACGAATCAAAGCGAGCAAAACTCCTCGCAGAATGTCACACAAACGCAAAGAGGGGATATCATTTATACCCACTCCACAAAAAAAGGAAAGCTTTATCACCATGAAAATTATTCGTTCTCCTATTCTGAAGAGGACGAACAATCGGAATGGGTAGGCTATGAGTTGACAAGAGAGGAGACAAAGGGGAAACTACAACGAAAAGGTTCGTTCGAAGAAGACCCTATTGTCACAACCGAGTCGGCTCACCCTTACGAATACAGACAATGTGGATACACAAAAGGTCATCTTGCACCTGCTGCTGATATGAAGTTTGATCAAACAGCAATGAACGAATGTTTCTATACCAGTAACATTTCTCCGCAGAAGCAGAAATTCAATGCGGGTATCTGGAACACGCTTGAGATGCAAGTCCGCCATTGGGCACAGGTGTTTAGCACAGTGTATGTGGTCACAGGACCTATTCTCACCAATGACTGCGAGAAGATTAGCTACACCAACAACCGTGGAGAAAAAGAGAGTAGCAAGATTACGATTCCAAAATATTTTTACAAGATTGTCTACGATTTTTCATACAAAGGGAAAGAGAAAATGATTGGTTTTATCGTCCCTCACGAAGGAGCACGCGGAAGCATCTTCGACTATGCTGTCACTGTTGACAAGATAGAAGAAGAGACGGGCATCGACTTTTTCCATAATCTTTCGAAAGCGAAACAAGCTGAGTTAGAAAGCCAAATCAATGTAGAAGCTTGGAAAAAATTCATTTACATAAATAACAAGTACAATAACCAATAACCTAATAAACCTCATGAAGTCGCATTCATGAGCGAAGGTGAGTTTTATCAATTCACCGTTTAAACAAAACAGTAAAATATGAAAGCATTTGTTTTCCCTGGCCAAGGTTCTCAATTCACAGGAATGGCCAAAGATTTGTACGATAACTCATCAATGGCAAAAGAGCTATTGGAACAAGCAAACGACATCTTAGGATTCCGCATCACAGACGTGATGTTCGAAGGAAGTGCTGAAGATTTGAAGCAGACAAAGGTAACACAACCTGCAGTATTTCTTCACTCTGTTTTATTAGCTAAATCATTGGGTAATGATTTTCAGCCCGACATGGTAGCCGGACACTCATTAGGAGAGTTTTCCGCACTAGTAGCCAGTGGAGCTATTGATTTCAAAGATGGCTTGGTATTGGTTTCCAAGAGAGCAATGGCTATGCAGAAAGCATGTGAGAAGCAACCATCAACCATGGCAGCCATCCTTGGTTTACCAGATGAGAAAGTAGAAGAGATCTGTGCCAGCATAAAAGATGAAGTTGTGGTACCAGCCAACTACAACTGTCCAGGACAATTGGTGATTTCTGGAACAATCGAAGGAATAGACAAAGCTTGTCAGTTGATGACAGAAGCAGGAGCTAAGCGAGCTCTTAAATTAGTGGTAGGAGGTGCATTTCACTCTCCATTGATGGAACCTGCGAAAGTTGAGTTGGAAGCAGCTATTCAAGCTACACAATTCAAGACACCAAAGTGTCCTATCTATCAAAACGTCACCACCCAAGGTGAGACCGATCCTGAAACAATCAAGAAGAACCTTATCAAGCAACTGACTGCTCCAGTTAAGTGGACACAATCCGTTCAGAACATGATTGCAGCCGGTGCCACATCATTCACCGAGGTAGGTCCAGGTGCCGTACTTCAAGGAATGATTAAGAAAATCACCAAAGGGATAGAACCGGAGATTGCGGTGAATGGGGTTAATTAAGATTTGAAATAAATAACGACAAGACGGGCGTTCATCCTTTGGACGCCCGTTTTTTGTTTGAAATATTTCAGAGAATTAAAAGAATTATTTTCTTTTACTGTATATTTGTAGAGTTATGATAAAAATAAAAGAAGTTTGGGTGGATGACGTTGCCGTTTATGCGAAGACAGAAGATGGCGAGGTAGCCTACTATCTTTTTTCGCAGTGGCCATTACTAAACAAAGCCTCAAAGGAAGAAAGAGAATACTTCTCCCTCTCCTATTCAGGTATTCATTGGCCTTAGTTGGACGAAGACCTCAGTTTCGAGGGGATGTTTTCTAACGCGAATCTTTGCAAACGTACAGCATCTGAAGATTCTGTTGTTTATTGTGCAGAGTGATAAAATTATTATTAACTAAAACTAGTAGAATTTGTGGGTTATAAATTTTCTCGTTAGAAGCAAGTCCTTTGGTCATGATGAAAGGATCTTCGCGAATGGCGTCCAATACTTTCTCCGCTGTACAATCACTCTTTTCCGTAGTGTCGTTACCATCAACATTTTCTCCGATTAAGACAACGTACCAATTTCGAAAACGGTTATTCTCGTTATCTTATTTTTTACTACAAAGATAAGAAACAATCCCCATTTCGAATTTATTTTGGTTCCCATCTTGTAGAGA
>JAFRNH010000097.1 GCA_017430235.1 Paludibacteraceae bacterium
ACTAATTTGAAGAAGGCTTGGAACGGTAGCTTGATGACAGGTCAATACCGCTACTACGATGGATTGGTTCACTACTTGGCAATGCTTCACTTGTGTGGAAGCTTCAAGATCTATAAGCCAGCTCCTGCAATTCAAGAGAAGACCGTTGATGGTAAAACTTACAATGGCGTTACTTATGACAAAGAGACAACCATCGATTCATTCGAAGATTGTCAGTTGTACAAAGTAACCATCACAGGAACTAGCAAATCAGATGATATCAACAACGTAGAAGGTATCGCTATCTATCCGAACCCTGCAAAAGACGAATTCAGCATCACTTGCAGCGAAGATATCGAATCTGTTGTGATAACTAACCTCGCAGGTCAAACAGTATTGAGCAGCGACAAATCTGAAATCCAAGTTTCATTGCCTGCTGGTACTTACATCGTTCGAGTTGCTACCACAAACGGCAACACTTACGTGAAGAAGTTAATCATCAAATAATACTTCCGTCTGAATTTTACAAAGACAAAAGTAATTTGATTCTCTTATATGGCATGAGTTCAGCAATACGCTGAACTCATGCTTTTTTATTGAACTTTTTTTCATACCTTTGCCCCAATAACACAGATTTCATACGCTATGAGCAAATTTTCTCTATTATCACTTCTTTTCGCATTTATACCCTCTCTGCTCATGGCTCAACTTCGAATCAATGAGGTGATGCAATCCAATCTCACACTCATCGACGATTTCAATGATTTCCCACCTTCCTGGATCGAACTCTACAACGAATCTGACGACTCCATATCTCTTCATCGTTATTCCATAGAATCCAATAAAACCATCTATACTATTAAGACAGATACCTCAATAGCGCCTCATGACTTCATCCTTCTCTACGGTGATGAAGTCAATAGCAATCTGCACACCAACTTCAAACTTGAATTCGACAAGAAATCCACTCTTCGTCTATTCACCTCCAGAGGTCTCCTCATCGACTCCCTACTTATCCCACCAATGCAACAAAAAGGCATCTCATACGGAAGAAACAACGATGGAGAAGAGGGTTGGCTACTGAAAAATACTCCCAGCAAAGCCAATTCAGCAATCAGTTACACCTTCCTCCCTACTCCTACCCTTTCTGTCCCATCTGGATTCCACCAAAGCTCGTTTACAGTCAAATTAAGTGATCCAAACAATTCTAATTCAACAACTTATTATACTACGAATGGTAAAATACCAACTATCAAAGATAGTATATTCGCAAATAGTTTGGTCGTTGATTCCACACAAATCATCCGATTGCGTACCTTCGCGACGGATTGTATTCCATCCGAAGTCTCTTCCTACTCGTATATTTTTCCACAACATGAAATCACCCTCCCTGTCATTTCAATCATAGCGGAACCAGACCATCTATACGACGATCAAATAGGTATATACGTACCTGGCACCTATGACGAAGATGACTACAACTACAACTATGATTGGCATCGTCCGATTCACATCAACTACTTAGACACAAATGGCACACTTCAGATAGACCAACTTGCAGAGGTTCGCATAGTAGGCGCCACATCTAGGAAATTACCACAAAAATCACTCGCCATCTATAGCAAAAAGAGACTTTCAGGAGGAGATTTCAACTATCCATTTTGGAAAGAAAAACCACAAATCAAACAGAGTCACTCCTTCTTGCTACGCAATGCGGGCAATGATTTCCTACTCGGACACATCCGCGATGCTGCCGCACAAAGTTATGCTGGCTTAACCATGAAAGATATCGACTATCAGGCTTACGAACCTGTGATTGTCTTTATCAATGGCAACTACATCGGACTAATGAACCTACGTGAACGCACAAACATAGATTATATTCGCTCCAACCACCCAAATGTGAAAGAAGATGTAGATGTCATAGAAAACTGGAGTAGCATCAACTCAGGAAACGGGAATGCCGCCAATCTCTTATATCACATCATGGAGAGAAAGGACGTCACCTACGAAGATTTGGAAAGTCTGATTGACATGGATGAGTTTCTCAACTATTTCATTGCTGAAGCCTATTTCGGGAATGCCGATTTCCCCGACAATAACATTGTCATGTGGAGAGAGCAAAAAAAAGATGCTAAATGGAGGTGGATACTAAAGGATTTGGATATTTCCATGGACTATCGCACCATAAAAGCGGGAGGAATATTTCTCTTTTCTGTCAACTTCTTTGAACAAATACTCACCCTCTCACCCGACGACGAAAATTTTGAAAAAATGGTATTTCCAACAGAACTGATGAGAATCTTAGTTAGCATGAAGCCATTTCAGGAAAGACTAATCGACCAGTTTTCCGTCAACATGGGTGATTTCCTTCATCCACGTTACATTATCCATCACATGGACAGTTTAATGCAACGCATCGAGTACGAGTTTCCTTTCACAGACGAACGTTACCACAATTTTACTGGCAATGACTTCACCGACTGGTATCAGGAGCGTGATCTCATTCGCAATTATGCATCCAAACGCAACTGGCTAAACTCAGCCTCTATGGGTAACTTTTTTCATCTCGGCGACATGTTCCACCTAACCATCAACGACCCTTTTGCAAGTGACCTTCCCTATGAGTTCACTTTCAATGATATCCCCATGAGTCACACCTCATTCGAAGGCTACTACTACAATGGCAGAACCATCAACCTACACACAAAAGAGAAAGAGGGCGCGCCAGCAATCAAAGGATGGCAAATCGAGAAGAAAATCAAAGACGTAACACTCTATGAATACGTTGCAGGCGATTCACTCACCCTCCATATCCCCGAGCACTCAATTGTGGACCACATTGCCATATTCTCATTAGATTCAGTTGTCGACCATCCACAACCAACAAACCAACCACGTTGTTACAACATAGAAGGAGGCATTTTGCTTACACAACTAAACGCTCAGACAACAATATCTGTGGCAGACATAAGCGGGAAAAACCTATTTCATCAAAAAGGCTTCGAACAGAAAGAGACTATAATTCAACTTTCCAAGGGTTGTTACCTACTTAATGACGGAGTGTCATGGAAGAAAATTATCGTAACAAAATAGAAAATTAGCACGTCAAGTTGGAAATTTCTCTTTATCTTTGGATTTCATTGCAACAAATTATAAACATTCACAAAAATGGCATATCAAGAAACAACTACAACCAGCTATGGTTCAAGAGTAATGGGAGGTCTTAAGGGTATTCTCCTTGGATTCCTAATGCTTATCGCTGGAACAGTACTCCTATGGTGGAATGAAGGAAGAACTGTAAAAACATCCGACGCAAACAAAGAAGCGTATGAGGCAACAACTCTAGTAAGTGACCTCTCTACATTCGACAACACCCTTAATGGGAAAATGATTTTTTCAAGTGGGTTAGCAACAACGAATGATTCTATTGTCGATCATGAATTCAACATCGGTGCAAATGCCATCAAACTTATACGTACAGTAGAGTATTATCAATGGGAAGAACACGCATCCTCCACAAGCAAAGACAAGTTTGGAGGCTCGCAAGAGACAACCACCACTTATACATACGAAAAGAAATGGGTTTCATCAGTACAAAACTCAGCTGAATTCAAAGACCCTGATTACAAAAACAAGAACTTCACCTTATCCACAATTGAGAGTGAAACATTTTTAGCACCCAATGTAACAATCGGAGCATATAAGATACCAGACTTCCTTTCTTCTCAAATAAGTGGAGCACAAGACATCTACGTTCAACTCCCTAAAGAGAAGATTCAAGCATTCAACACAACTGCCAAGAATATTCTTCAATGCAAAACGAACATACTGGAGAAGCCTTACCAACCCAATGGTGAATATGTTCACGTGAGTGGCAACCAAGTTTACTTAGGTGCTAATCCAAGCGATCCAGCCATCGGCGACGTGCGCATCACCTTCCAAAAGGTTATGCCTACAAACGTCTCCATCTGGGCAAAGGTGACCAATAATACATTCGAAGAGTACATCAGTGACAATGGCTATAAAGTATCAGCCATCAGCATGGGCGTCCAGTCACTCGACAAAACATTCCAAGACGAGCAAGATGCTAATTCTATGACGGCATGGATCTTTCGATTAATCGGTGCATTATTAGTCATCTATGGTTTGAAGGGCATCTTCAACATTCTTGTCATCCTTCTAAAAGTTATTCCATTCCTTTCAAGCATTGCTAATTTTGGTGCCAACTTAATTTGCGCTATTGTCGGAATCATTTGGTCACTCATCGTCATTGCTATTGCATGGATCTTCTATCGTCCGTTATTAGCCATCTTACTGCTTGCCGCAGCAGGAGCGCTTATTTTCTTCCTTGTCAAAAGATCAAAAGAGAAGAAACGACAAGCCGAAGTAAAATCAGTATCAACCATAGAATAATCAGATCATGATAAATAGTGAAGAAAAATTATACGTAGCTCATTCAGACCATCCATTGGTCTTAGAGCCTAAGATGGCCAATCGCCACGGACTGATAGCAGGTGCCACGGGTACAGGTAAAACCGTTTCTCTACAAGTATTGGCAGAATCATTCAGTGATCTTGGTGTACCTTGCTTCATGGCAGATATGAAGGGTGACTTGTCTGGTGTCTACAAAGCTGGAGAATTAACCAAATTCATAGCCAAACGTCAGGAACAATTTGGCGTCACATTCGAATTTCAACCCTACCCTACCCAATTCTTTGACGTGTATGGAGAACAAGGACATCCTATGCGCGTCACCATCAAAGACTTTGGCGTATTATTATTCTCACGAATCATGTCGCTCACCGATACGCAAGAGGGCGTGCTCAACGCTGTATTCCGTATTTGCGAAGACAAGGGAATGCCACTGGACGACTTGAAGGATCTCCGTGCCGCATTAAACTACATCGGACAAAACGCTAAAGAATTTCAGACAGAATATGGCAACATATCCTCCGTGTCTGTAGGTTCCATCCAACGAAACCTATTAGCACTGGAAGAGCAAGGTGGAAATCAATTCTTCGGACTTCCTGAGTTTGATATCGACGACTTCTTCAGTGTGGAGAAGATGAATGGCATCAAGAAGGGAATGATCAATATCCTTGCTGCAGATAAGTTGTACAACAATCCAAAGCTCTACTCAGCCTTCCTGATGTGGCTATTGACCACCATCTACAACAAACTGCCTGAGGTGGGCGATATGGACAAACCAAAGTTCATCTTCTTCTTCGATGAGGCACATCTACTATTTGACGATGCATCCAAAGCTTTGATGGAGCAGATAGAGAAGGTGGTTAGACTTATTCGTTCGAAGGGTGTGGGTGTCTATTTCATCACACAAAACCCAATGGATATTCCAGAGAACGTGTTGGGACAATTAGGAAACAAGATACAACACGCTTTGCGTGCCTTCACGCCAAAAGACCAAAAGGCAGTCAAAGCAGTGGCTCAATCCTTCCGCGCGAACGAGGCATTCGATACCGAGAAGGCTTTGCTCGAATTGGAAACGGGAGAAGCACTCATCTCCTTCTTGGACGAGAAAGGTGCCCCTACGATTGTGGAACGTGCCAAAATGCTATGCCCACAAGGCCAAATTGGTCCTATCACGGAAGAAGAGAGAAGAACCGCCATCAAAGAATCAGGGTTGGAAAAGAAATACGGAGAAACCGTCGAGCGTGAATCTGCTTACGAAATGCTGATCAAAGAGTCGGAAAAGAGAAAGAAAGAAGAGGAAGAGAGAAAAGCAAAAGAGTTGGCAGAGAAAGAAGAAGCAAAGAGGATAAAAGAGGAAGAAAAAGAAGCAAAAGCAAGAGCAAAGAAGAGCTCCTCCAGCACCACATGGTATGGAAAAGCATTAACCTCCATTGCAAGAACGCTGGGCAACAAATTGGTGAATGAAGTAATAAAGAAAATAAAATAATCGCTGAAAAGAGATTTATTATCACAAAAAGGCAGAGACGATGCGCACAATGCACATCGTCTCTGCCTTTTTTATAGAACCTTAATTAACTACCTTGATATAATCTCCAGTATCACGGATATTATGATATAATTTCAATCCACAAGTGGCAGGTCCCATGACGGGGTTACAAGCGCCATACGTCAAATCAAATTTTGAGCCACACTCAGGACATGTCGCATAAGGCATCTTTATCGTCAGATTCACCGTGCGCAGATTCTCATACGGGCACGACAAATCACAACAATGCACCTGTCGATCCATATCTCTGAAAATAACAACACCTCCATATCCCAATTTGAAATTGGCAGGATATATATTATTCTTTTCATACACAACGGCACTATTCGGCATCATCAACGCCTGATATTCGCTATAAGAGGTCTTTACATAGACTTCAGACTCTGGAATATCATTTTCATCATTTCTACAAGAAAAAAGCGTTAGAAGCAACGCCAGGAGCCATTTCGAATCATTTAACCGTAATTTCATAGTCTGCAATTGTAATAACGTCTCCTGACACAATTTTAGCTCTTTTTCGTAGTTCAACAACACCATTACGAAGTACAAAGCCATCCGACACCATTCCCTGTGCCTCGGCTCCATTATAGGCGACATTCGTTGCCTTCAGCAACTGAATAAGCTGAATATGCTCTTCGCCTTCTCTAAGTTCAAATTCTATTTTCTGCATCTCTAAAATTTTATTCCACAAGCAATTCCGGGCGAAACTCAAAATGCATGGTGTCATAATGGTACCATCTTGTACCTGAGATGAATCCATGACGTTCAAATATCTCCACAATCTCTCGCGGTATACGATTCTTATATACTATTTGATCCTTTTCACTCTTACCTGGATTGGACCACAACCAAAAATCTGAATATTTTACATTAATATCAATGGCAATACCAAAGCTATGAGCACTCAAACGATCCATTCCCCGCACCTTACGCCAATAAAAGGTGGAAGCACCAGAGAGATATTTCCTGTATGACTGCGGCAATTGAGATAACTCAGCAACCACCGCCTTCAGGCTATCGGCTGCACCATTCACTGAAGCAAACGATATTTTCTGTCCAAACCAATCGACACGCACCAAATGAGACTGAACCTCACTGGAGGAGTTGCCATACATCTTACGAAAGAAAGATTCACAACGTGCACGACCAGGGTCATACAAATAGGAGGGCGTCCACACAGCCGTATCATACGATATAGAAAACATATCCTCCAAATCCGCCCTATTCATCCTCTCTTCGTAAGACTTTTCTTCTCCATCGTCATACGTCATCTCACTACCATCCGAAAACCGCACCTTGCCATCCGCATAGCCTTTGACAAAATCAGGATAGGCGCTCATCAGCTTACGCACACCAGTAGGAAGTGACATATCTGTCTGTGCATAACCCAAAGTTACGCACCCAAAAGACAACATCAATATGGCTACTATTCTACCCTTCATCTCTATATCATTGGTCTTTCCAACGCATAAACAGAGTCTTCTTGAATGTATATTCTGGTGTATAAATCATTCCATCTTTATTACTCAAATCAATGGTGAACCAAGGAGAGCCATCACCATTCATCAAAATCTCAATCTCTTGTGCTGGCATATAGCTTTGCGAGAACATCATCTTCACCGTCTTATTATCTTTTGATTTTAAGACATCCATCACTGTCACCGCATGTCCCGGCATACCACCATTAATCAACAAGTCTCCTGGTTTCACATCCTCTATAGAGACAGGAATCATCTCCTTTGACAAGGAATAAGTGCCAGCATAAGTAAAGACAAGTTTCAAATAGTTTTTGAATGAGTCATAATCATAACTCAACCCAGCCGTCCTAACCCAAGAAGCTTGGCTTTTCGTGTCGAACTTAACACGAAATCCCATTCTCCATTTCTTATAATCACAACGGAAACCCGAAGTAAACTTAAAATGAATCTTATCATACTGGTTATTTTCATACAAATATTCAGCACGAAGACGCATTGCTGCATCTGCACATTGCTGCAAGTCCTGTCCTATTAAATCATATTTTAAGACACCCACCTGACACTCGTGAGACTTTACCGATCCGTCATAAAGGTGAGTTTTGTAACCAACAGGGTAAAGTTCCCGACTGAGAAGCCACTCCGCATAGCTCCCCTTCTCCACTTCTGGACGATAATAATTAGGATCTTGATTTATATAACGCGTTAAAATTGTATTCCCTTTTGCATCAATCTTATAATCCGCTTGCGATTCTTCCGTATACAATCGAACACCAGGACGAACCTCCTGTCCAACCGGAACAGGGTTCCCTACTGTTTCTCCTTCACTTCGCTGCGCGTAGAGATCATTCATTGGAGAAAGGAATCCACAAACAAGCATGCTATATAAAATTCTGTTTATTCTCATATTCCATGTATTTAATTTGTTCTACAATACAAACGCAAACATACAAATAAAATTGGCATTTATCAACTGTTATTTGTCTTAAAAAAACATAAGGTGTGTTATGTTTTCACAAATTATCCATAAAAAAGGCTGGAACATTCATTTTGCGAATGTTCCAGCCTTCATCAGACGTACATTTAATTTTTTAGAATAGTTTTTATGAGATTTATGACTCAAGTAGTGTCGCAGTATGTCACATCCACGTCGGGATACGCTATTTCTTCAGAATAGTCGTTCGTTTCACAGGAGCCCCATTTTTTGACATGACAACGAAATAGGTTCCAGCGGAGAGTCCCGAAACATTATAGACAGATTGTTGAGAGAACTCAGACACCTTCAGACCAGTGATTGAATAGATGGTCAGTTCAGTATATTCACTCTCATCACCACCCACGCTAAACTCATTCTCAACAATGGTAGGAACGATATACAAAGAGGATGCTTTCAAGTCGTTCACATCAGTTCCATCAGAGACAAACTCAAAGCCCCACATCTGATTATCTTTGGATGCCCAATTGGTCGATTGCACCACTTGAGCGCCATCATCGGTTTTAGCCTGAGAGACCTCCAAAGCAGAAGAGGCATTATTGCAACTCTTGTTTTCAAATCTAAACCAAGTGCCATTCTGTTTGGATATTTTCCATCTTTCAGAAGGGTTGTCGTAATTACTCAACTCATTCTGAACAATCTCAGCACCATCATTCGGATTGTATTTATTCGTCAGATATTTATTGCTCGACATGTTTCTAACCAAATAGTAATCGCCCGCATCCTGCAGTTGGAACCACTGTTTCTTATCATTCTCGTTTCGATCTTTTTGAATCAGTTTGGCATTCTCCTGATCATCTGCAAAGGAGAGAACACGACAACTGTTTTTATTGACGATACGATAGATGTTTTTGATGGCAATGTTATCAACCAACTGAGGACATTGAGCAGCCTGAGTCTGCTGATTCTGTTGGTTTTGATTGTTCTGATTATTTTGGTTGTTTTGATTATTCTGGTTATTCTGATTGTTCTGGTTATTCTGATTATTTTCGTTATTCTGATTGTTTTGATTATTTTGATTATTCTGTTGGTTCTGACCATTGCAAGCAGTATAACTCATTCGGTTGGTAGTGATTAGTCCTTTGATCAAAGCGCCAGAGTCTGTCAAGTTATTCCAGTTTCTAGAATTACAAGACCCGCCTTTTAGGGCAGCTGACACTTCACCTTTGTCAGAATAACTCCAGTTGATCCAACTGATTTTATTCCGATTAGCCCAATCGATCCAAGTTTTTGTGGCATCCGGACTATAACTTCCATCACCAGAAGCCGAGCTTGTACCAAACTCAGTAATAAAAATAGCGCAACCATTATTCATGGCTGATTCTGCCTTAGAGCGCAAGGAAGCACCATGTGTACCCGCATAGAAATGGAGGGTA
This sequence comes from Paludibacteraceae bacterium, assembly GCA_017430235.1. Lineage (GTDB taxonomy): Bacteria > Bacteroidota > Bacteroidia > Bacteroidales > Paludibacteraceae > UBA1181. The sequence continues at coordinate 9,805 of JAFRNH010000097.1, forward strand.
TACATCACATTTGAGTATGAGAGTTTGTTTTCAGAAGCTTTATCCACGTCCTGACTCCAAGTAGGGGTACCGACAATGACAACCGTTTCATCTTTGTTTTGGTCACGAATGATCTTCAAGATAGTTTCGGCATACTCTTTAACCGTCGACCAAGTGCAACCGCCATTAGGTTCGTTGCATATCTCAAACAAGACGTGTTCTTTAGATCCATGTTTTTGGGACATATAGTTCCAAAAATCTTTGGCATCATCGAGGTTTGCATTGGGATTTCCAGGATTCAGCACATGCCAATCGATCATGCAATAGATACCACGATTAGCGCACTCATCCACGTATGTATCTATAAAGTTTTTCCATTTGTTTGGATTTGTCACATATCCCTGTTCCTGCACATACATGGCGATACGGAAGACATCAATCTTCCAATCATCCACCAATACGTCCAACATCTCCGGACAGATACAATTTTCAAACCATTGAGGTCCATGTGTGCTCATTCCACGTAGTTGTACGGGATTACCACATGCGTTGACCAACTGAGTTCCAACAACTTTCAACTTACCATTTAAGGCTACCGGAGAGCCTGCGGGGTAATTAGCGGCACTCATAAACAATGAGCAAGAAAGAAACATCAATACCCCCACGAAATGTTTCATCTTTTCGTTCAGTTTTACCATAAAATTCGTTTTTTAACACACACAATATTGATAAACATTTATACTTTACGTACGTTAACTGTCTAATACACAGTTAGACGAACGGGTGCAAAGATATAATAATTTTTTTAATTGCCAACTGAACGTGAAATAATTCAGGGGAAAAATGGTTGAGCAGATTTGATGAGTTAGGGTGAATGATAAAAAAAGAGGATGTGTCGAAAACACATCCTCTTACTATTTGAGAACAAATGGGGATTATTCAGCCACAACTTCGAAATTGATTTCAGCAGAAACCTCTTTGTGAAGTTTGATAACAGCCTTGTAATTACCCAACTCTTTAACGTTATCAGCGATAGTGATAATCTTTCTGTCTATTTCGAATCCCTTCTTAGCCAAAGCGTCAGCGATTTGGATATTGTTAACAGAACCGAAGATAGTACCAGTAGCACTAGTTTTAGCAGGAATAGTCAAAGAAACACCATTCAACTTAGCAGCCAATTCTTCAGCATCAGCCTTGATCTTAGCCAACTTGTGAGCGCGTTGTTTCAAGTTTTCTTCCAATACTTTTTTAGCAGAAGGAGTAGCCAAAATTGCTTTTCCTTGAGGGATAAGGTAGTTACGTCCGTAACCGTTCTTTACCTTAACGATTTCGTCTTTATATCCCAGATTTTGAACGTCTTGCAATAATATTAATTCCATTGTCTGTCCCTCCTTTTATTATTTCATCAAATCGGTTACGAATGGAAGCAATGCCAAATGACGAGCTCTCTTAACAGCTTGAGCAACTTTTCTTTGGTATTTCAAAGAAGTTCCAGTCAAACGGCGAGGTAAGATTTTACCTTGCTCATTCAAAAATTTCTTCAAGAACTCAGGGTCTTTGTAATCGATATATTTGATACCACTTTTCTTGAAACGACAATATTTTTTCTTCTTAACTTCTACTGATGGAGGAGTTAAATATCTAATTTCTGATGAATTTTGAGCTGCCATAATTAAGCCTCCTTTTCTTTAGATTTTAAACTTTTTCTCTTTGCAGAATATTCAATTGCAAACTTATCTAACTTAGTAGTCAAGTAACGAATTACTTTTTCGTCACGACGATACTGAGTTTCCAACGTATTCACAATAGTTGGTTCTGCCTCAAACTCCAATAGGCAATAGAAGCCTGTTGACTTTCCTTCGATAGGGTAAGCCAACTTGCGAAGACCCCAACACTCCTCATTGATGACCTTAGAGCCATTGTCAGTAAGGATTGTTTTGAATTTTTCAACCGTTTCCTTCATCTGATTATCAGACAAAACGGGAGTCAAAATGAAAACGGTTTCGTAATGATTTAACATATAAACAATTATTAATTAGTTAATTTTAAATTTTTACTAACGAGGTGCAAAAATAGCGGTTTTATTTCATTTGACAAAATAAATGAATCAAAAAATCTTTTCGGGCGTTTTCTCGCTCTGCATGAATGCCTTATCTATCGCTTCTGAGATCAGCATTGGTGATGCAACAGCGAGTAGAAAAAAGCAGAAAACAAAGGCATACGACAAAAAAAGTTTTCGGTTATGATAGAAAATATTGTCTGATTTGGAAAAAGTTTCGGTTATAATAGAAACATTCCAACATCCCATCAGAAACGGCATCGTGCATGTACTGGCACCAGAGTTTCATAAGGTGTTGGAGAGGGTGTGATTAGCAGATCACACAATTTCACATATTATTAAGTGACACAATATCAATATTTTGTGCAGATTGCGCCAAAGTATAATATTATTATTTGGCGCAATCTCATATTTTCAATCACTTTGCGCCAAAATATAATTTATTTTCTGGCGCAATCTTATATTTTTATTAACATAACATTTTTTTATCCTTCGCCGCCATTTGGCATAGGTTACTTTTTTCTTTGCCCTCATCATTCTAGTTGCCAAATAGTGCATCTTCTATAACCATTTGTGTCATCATATGAAAAAGGAAACATTGGAATGTATAGAACTCCTCAAAAATCGTTTTGACTTAGTGGAGGTTTCTGAGGACAATGAGGATACATTCAAAGGGATGGATATGATCTCAGCCATGTGTCAGGTAGAAAAACATTTAAGAAACTCATCATTGAGTGAAGGATTCTTCGAAGTGGCGGAGAAACCACTTAGATTTATCTCTATGAAGATGAATCTAACCATGAGGCAAAGTGCAGTGTTTGTTCTTTTCGCCTCTGAGTGTTTTTCGTCCTACATTAGTATTGATTATATTGCTGAAAAATGTGGCTGTAGCACAATAGCCTTCTTGCGTTATTTGAATGATATTGACGTGTTGGAAAAACGAGGCATAATTTGTCGCTATGAAGAGAGATATTACAGCACACGGATCTATCGTGTTTCACAAAAAACCATTAACGAACTCTGTGGTGATGTGTTAAGCGATAACAAGTTGGAAAATGATGAGAAAAACATCATCAAACACGAGGAAATCATCGGCAAGGAACTTTTCTATGACACGGAGATTGATTCGCAAATAAAAAAACTGAAGCAACTTTTGGATCGGGAACAATATAGGATTGTCCATCAACGAATGCAGGAGAAGGGGGTTCGCTGCGGGTTCACATGCCTTTTCTATGGAGATCCGGGCACAGGAAAGACAGAGAGTGTTCTTCAACTAGCGAAGAGAACAGGACGTGACATTCTGCAGGTCAACATCTCACAGATAAAGAGTATGTGGGTAGGCGAGAGTGAGAAGAACATCAAGCAAGTCTTTGATAATTATAGGAGGAAGGTGAAGGATTCTGACATCACGCCCATCCTGCTCTTCAATGAAGCGGACGCGATTATCGGCAAACGTCAGGAGGGTGCAGAGAGAGCCGTCGATAAAATGGAGAACTCCATCCAGAACATCATCTTGCAGGAGATGGAAACGTTCGACGGTATCCTGATCGCCACGACCAATTTGGTACAAAACATGGATAAGGCTTTTGAACGTAGATTCCTTTATAAAGTCAAGTTCGAGAAACCCACGGTTGAAGCCCGTATGAGCATTTGGCAAAATATGCTTCCAATGTTGGATGAAAGCGACATTCGCATCTTGGCTACCCGATACGACTTCAGTGGCGGACAGATCGAGAACATCGCCCGCCGACATGCCATTGACGGTATCCTGAACGGCGAGTGCGCCCACACCCTCAAGAAACTGATGGAGCATTGCGACAACGAACGATTAGAGAAAAGAGAAAGGAAGAAGGTGGGGTTTTAGGGCGATTGCACCACGGGAGTGCGGAATTGTGGTGACTTTTGCAGTTTTTTGTGCAATTTTTTATACTTGCAAAAAATAAGTATTTCTTGATTAACTATAAAATTGTAATATGAGTAACAAAAACATTAGCAATGAACTTGAAAGTCTGTTTTCTGAATGGGAAAAAAGGCTTGGTACACATTTTACCAAAGATGGTGTAATGTACCAAAATGGCAAAACAAACGAGCAAGTAGAACAGGAATGGATGGCATCACCAATACGTGTAGCATTCTTGCTTAAAGACCAACATCAGTTTGATTCAAAAACGTCTAACGAGGACATCCGTTATTGGTTGAAAGACATGCCAAAAGACAACCCCGATGCACGCGAAAATAAAAAAAGAAATCGGAATCTTATTCCGCCAAAATTCAATAACGGGAAAAGAGCAAGAAAATCAATATTTAAACCCATTGCTTTTCTTCTTTGGGGATTATCCAAGGTTGGAAAGGGGGCAAATTGGGAGTTCAATGATGTTAAGGCGAATTTGGAGGAAGTCAAGAAGTTTATTAACTCGCAACCGTTTGCATTGGTAGAATGTAAAAAAGACCCTGGAGGTCCTGAATGCAAAGATCCGATTTTGAAACAACATATCAAACATTACGGGGACCTGCTCAAGAAAGAAATTGAGATACTGAATCCTAATATGATTGTTTGCACAAACATTATCATATATAATTCAGTAAAGAATATGTTTCCAATAGACGAAATCACTGAATTTGGAGACAACCCGCAATTAGGTAAAATCGCATATCATCAAAAAACTAGTACATTTATTTTCAGTTCATTACATCCAAGTGCCAGGAGGTCTTATCAGTATATGTATGACTATATCATACACAACTACCGCATATTCTTGCAGTCTACAACCTAGGGCACAAAATATCTCTACCACCTCTGCTCCCCTCCGGCAGAGGTTTCTTTTCCCTTTACCCATAATAAAGTTCAGAACTCACCAAATGTACGGTAGGGCACATCTTCCAATCAAGCACCTTCATTTGGAATGAAAACGCTTAAAAATTCGCAGTACCACTTCACATTTTCAATGAAAATTCGCAGTAGTGTTGCGAATTTTTATATATTTGCAAAAAAGTAATAAGCTATGAACGAGCGAGTTTTGCAAATTATAGACGATGAAAGCGTGTTTTTGTTCGGCGCACGGCAAACAGGCAAGACAACAATGCTGAAGGACCTTTACCCTGAGGCTGTTTATTACGACCTGCTTCAAACTGACGTACTGAATCGTTTCCGCCAGCGGCCTGCTCTGTTGCGCGAAACGCACCAAAACGCCCCCGAAGGTCAATTGATAATTATCGACGAGATTCAGTATGTGCCCGAACTGCTCAATGAGATTCATTGGCTGATAACAAACCGCCACCTGCGATTCATACTCTGTGGCTCTAGCGCACGCAAACTGAAACGACAGGGCGTGAACACCCTTGGCGGACGCGCTGTGCCACAGTATCTGTTCCCGTTTGTGAGTTGCGAGATCACAGACTTCGATATCGACCGCGCCGTGAACAACGGAATGATTCCGCGCCATTATCTGAAAGACAATCCGACCAGTCTGCTCAAGGCATACGTAGGCGTTTATCTGCGTGAGGAGATTCAGGCCGAATCGCTGGTGCGAAACCTTGCCGGCTTTTCCCGGTTCCTCGAAATTGCCGCAATGACCGACGGTGAAATGGTTAATTACCTGAACATTACTTCGGATTGCGGAGTGAGCGCCAATACGGTGAAGGAGTATTTCCAGATTCTTGTGGACACGCTTGTGGGCTACATGGTTCCGGCCTACGTGCACAAAGCCAAGCGGAAGGTTGTGCAGGCTCCGCGCTTCTACCTGTTCGATGTGGGCATCACCAATTATCTGTTGGGTCACACGAGGTTGCAACGTGGCACTGTTGAGTACGGTCACGCATTCGAGCACGTTGTAGTTCAGGAAGTTATCGCATATTTGAGTTACACCGACAACCCCAACAGGCTCTCGTATTGGCGGACATACACGCAGGTTGAGGTTGATATGATTTTGGGCGATGCCAAAGTGGCCATTGAGATAAAATCGGCCGAGGAGGTACTTCCCAAACACCGCAAAGGGTTGAAAGCCTTCTCCGAAGAGCATCCCGACTGCCGTTTGATGATAGTGTCGCTCGACCGCTTCAGCCGCACTGTCGATAAAATTGAGTATCTGCATGTTACAGATTTCTTCAAGAAACTTTGGGCGCATGAAATCGTCTGAAAAATCCTTGAAAATTCGCAGTGCCACTTCACATTTTCAATGAAAATTCGCAGTAGTGTTGCGAATTTTTAAGGTAAGGATTGGCTTTTGCTCTATTTTTTATTAAAAATCGGTCGATTTTTGCTCTGTTTTTTATTAAAAACAGGCGATTTTTTGCTCTATATTTTCTCATCCTTTATCCATAATGGCAACACCATCAAGGTTGTACCGCTGTATGCATTGTCTTCTATAAACAAGGAGAATAAAAGCTTGCTATAATTCATTTTCTCTAAACCTCTGCCTTAATTTGGCATAGGTCACGGTTTATTTTGCTGGCAAACGAACAATTAAATCTAACAACGATGGCAAAAACAGGATAATCGAATCATCAAAGAAGGTGTGTTTGAGGAAGAGGCAACTGTCAAGGAATACTTGACAACTCAGAAAAAAGGGAAAGTGGTGAAAATAGTTTTAACTATGAGTTGTGGGGATTGATTGTTTTGGATATATTTGGAGGGAATATATAGTTTGTAAATTAGAATTCCTTGCCAACAAGGGATTGTACTTTTCTACGAATGATGAGAGATCGCAGATAAAGAGATGGTGAAATTTTTATATTTGAAAAAAAATGAATGAAACAAAATTAGAATTAAGATTAGTCGGTAACATAAAAGGAGACTTTTACATAGCAGATTACCAAAGAGGTTATCGCTGGAAAGAAGAAGTTGAAATGTTGTTAAACGATATTTCAGAAGTTGAGGAAGGCAAGAACTACTGTCTGCAACCAATTGTTGTAAAAAGGGTTGGAGATAAGTTCGAGTTGATAGATGGTCAACAGCGTCTTACAACTCTATATCTCATACAAAAATTTACTAAAATATATCGCCCGAAAATTCAGATAAAGTACACTATTTCTTATCAAACGCGAGAAAACAGCAAATCTTATCTTGAAAATTTAGATTTTGAATCTATTAATGACAATCCTAACAATATTGATGAGCATTTTATTAATGGTGCAGCACAAATCATTAAAGATTGGTTTGAAAAATTCAATAATGGGGAACATACAAAATATACAAGTGATGATGATGCGGCTAATGATATTCAATCAAAATTGAATAATAAAGTCCACGTTATTTGGTATGAAGTTGATTCTTCTGAAAATTCAACACAACTCTTTACGCGTCTCAACATTGGAAAAATTCCATTGACCAATGCGGAACTTGTAAAAGCATTGTTCTTGAGTAGAAACAACGGCATAGATGACCCAAAACAATTGGAGATTGCAACCCAATGGGATATTATTGAAAAAGAACTCAGAAACGATAATTTCTGGTACTTTATTACAAACGAAAAGGCTGAAAATTACGCTACAAGGATAGAGTTGGTTTTTAACCTTATGGCTAACAAACAAGTTTCTGACAAAGAAAGGTTTAGGACATTCTTTTATTTCAGCGAAAAAATAAAAAGAGAAAAGGAAAAGTCTAATGTATGGAATGAAATATTGCGATATTATCAAAAACTGAAAGAGTGGTATGAAAATTTTGAAGTCTATCATAAAGTTGGTTATTTAATAGCCACTCGGGCTATTACACTACAAGAACTTCTTGAAGAATCTAAAGACAAAACCAAGTCTGTATTTCAGCAATCATTGAACGAAAAAATAGCACAAAGCATTAATTTCAGTAAAGACTATTCTGAATTGTCATACGGGAGCGATGATGCACAAATCGAGAAAATTCTACTGTTGTTCAACGTGGAAACAATCAGACAAAAACAAGATGAGTTTATGAGATTCCCGTTTGAAAGACATAAAAAAGAAAACTGGAGTTTGGAACATATACACGCCCAAAATTCAGAAGGTTTGAATAAAAAGGAAGCAGTAAAAGAATGGCTTGAAAATCATAAACAAGCATTGGAAAGCCTTAACCAAGAGAGTGTGAACGGTTTATTGTCACGATGCGATGAATTGATTGAAAAGATTGATAATCCAAATGACAAGTCAAATATTGGAGAATTGTTTATGCCTATTTTCAATGATATAATAGCAGCATTTTCCGAAAATGGAGATGTCGAGGAAATTCATACTTTGGACAATATGGCATTGCTTTCAGTAAATAATAATTCTACTCTGAACAATTCTACTTTCGATGTAAAACGCAACAAAATCATTTCAATGGATAAAACCATAGAATACATTCCTGTCTGTACACGCCGGGTTTTCCTAAAATATTATACTGATTCAGACAAAAATCAACTTCACTTTTGGGGCAAAGCCGACAGAAAAGCATACATACAAAATATGAACGAAGTGTTAAGACCATATTTAACTATTAATCAAAAGAGCATTAACTTATGACACCTAAATTATATACATTCAAAGAATTAATTGGTTCCGAAATTCAACTATCCGAAGATAGCGTTGCTCAAATTAATGATATTGTTATTCCCCGTATTCAACGAGACTATGCTCAAGGGAGAACAGGAAAGTCAGCAAATCGAGTAAGAGAGAGATTCTTAGATGCACTATACAGCGCCATTCAAAATCATAAGGCAATAACTCTGGATTTTGTTTACGGAGATGTCGAAGATGGTAAACTCACATTATTAGATGGTCAGCAACGATTGACCACACTCTTCCTTCTTCATTGGTTTGCGGCAAAGAAAGAGCGTATTGAAAAAAGCGATTCTGATTTCCTAAAGCATTTCTCTTATGCCACACGATTTAGTTCAAGAGATTTTTGCAAAGAAATAGTTGAAAAGGAAATAAAATTCGATTCCCAAAAACTCTCTGAAGAAATTAAAAATCAATCGTGGTACCCGTATGATTGGAAAAATGATCCGACTATTCAAAGTATGCTCGTAATGATTGATGCAATACAAGAAAAGTTCGCAGACGTGAATAATTTGTGGGACTCTCTTGTGGGAAATGGCATTATTTCATTCTTCTTTTTGCCATTGAAAGAAATGGGGTTAAGCGATGAATTGTATATAAAAATGAATTCTCGTGGGAAACCTTTGACGGATTTCGAACATTTCAAGGCGGAATTTTTAGAAATCATTAAAGAGCAAAATGATGATTTGTATAAAGAATTTAGCAGAAAAATAGACATTGAGTGGACTGATATGTTATTTCCATATCGTGATGAGAATCAAATTATTGACTATAAATTTATGCGATATTTTAAATATGTCAGTCATATCCTTTGTTATAAGGGTGATATTAGGGCAATCCGCGATGGTCAACGTCAACAATCTGTTGAGTACGATGAATTTAAATTAGCGAAACAACTCTATTCGAAAGAAAACACAAATGCTATTGCCAATTTAGAATTTCTGAAGTCTGCTTTTGATTGTTGGTGCGGTATAGATATTGATGGCTTTTTTAATACTATTTTTTACACTGCAGAGTATGAATGTGGTAAAACAAAATTGTATTTAAAAGGCGATGAAACTACCAATCTTTTTGTTGATTGCTGCAATTATCATTCGGAATTTACCGGGAATGGAAGAAACCGTTTGTTTTCTTTGAATAGTATGTTACTGTTTTATGCAGTGTTACTATATCGTCAAAATCCCGATTTAGTCGAAGAAGATGATTTTAGAAGAAGAATCCGCATTGTCCGTAATTTGACTGAAAATTCTCAATATGAGATTCGTGAATTTGACCAAAACGGCAATAATCAAATGCAGAGACTTTTAAGCGATGTAGATGAAATTATATTGAAAGGCTTTGTGCGAACAGACGATAGAGGTTTTAATCTTTTACAAAAACAAGAGGAAAAAGAAAAACTCGAGTGGTTACCTTTACCTGACAACAATGCCTACAAAGATGCACTATTCCAATTGGAAGACCATAACTTGCTCAAAGGAACAATAGCAATTGTCGGTTTGGATAATCCCGATAATTTTATAAAGTTCATATTGCTGTTTGGTCAATGTAACAAGGATGTTATTAGCAAAGCATTGCTAACCATTGGTGACTATTCTCAAAATTTAAGAGGAAAAATATCACGAACACAATTAGGTGTTAAATCAAAAGATACCGTTTGGGCAGATTTATTCCACCCTACAAAGCAACGTAATGAAGAAGGAAGATTTCAAAATACTTCAGTAATCCTAAATAAATTACTTTCAATGATTCCTAATGATTGCAATAACGTGCAACAAATCCTTGAAAATATTGTTTCTGATTATCTTAATAATGAAAATACTGTTTTTGATTGGAGATATTATTTCATAAAATACGAACAGATTCGATATGACACCTTTGGAATGTATTATTGGAAAGATAAAGACAACAAACCTTATGAGGTGATAATTATGGGCACTGAACAAAGAATCAACGGTTATAACTGGAATGCTTTTGCCTTTGTGCTTTCAAAATTATACCCAGAAAAATTTGAACTCGATAATTATGCTTATCAAGGAGACAAATTGAGAATAAAAGGGAAAAGTGTTTCCATTGATATTCTCAATGATAGATTTGTTGTAAATGAGGATGGAAAGGAACCTGTTGAAAAACTAATTTGGTTAAATGAAAAAGGTTTTGATTTAGAGGATAGAATTGAATTTATAACTAATGAACTTGAGACGATGCTTGATGGATAACAAGAGAGGAGAAAGGGGGAAACGGAGTTTTGCGATTTCTCCTTTCTTCCTTTCCCACTAAATGTCTTACTTCCGAACGAAGCGAGGACTCTATCCACCGCTCTAAAAATTGATCGTAATTGGTTAACTTTTTATTAACATACGATATGTGTTAACTAAAAATGGAGAGTATTCTCTTTCGTTTAAAAACTGACTTTAGTGAAGTGCCAGACAAAAATTTTTGCTTCAACATTCCAGATACAGACAAATCAGTCTGTGAGGATTGCCAAGACAAAATTTGTGAATCCGCATCAGAACAATAGCCCTATGCTTACCTTCATCCCTAACACCGCCCACTACACCACCCTCCTCTCCCGCATCCAATCCGTGAAGCACACGCTGTGGATTGGCACCGCCGATATCAAAGACCTCTATGTGGAGGTGGGCGGTGAGAAGAAACCGTTTCTGGCACTGATCGCTCAACTCATCCGAAGGGGTGTAGAGGTGAGGCTGATCCATGCAAAAGAGCCGGGACCGAACTTTCGTGAGGACTTTGATAAATACCCCGTGTTGTACGACCGACTGGAGCGGGCACTGTGTCCACGGGTCCACTTCAAAATGATTGTTTTCGATTGCAAGGAGGTGTATGTCGGTAGCGCCAACCTCACAGGCGCTGGCATCGGCATGAAAGCCGAAACAACACGTAACTTCGAGGCCGGAATACTGACCGACGACCCACAAATCGTCGAACAAGCCATGAACCAGTTTGATGAAGTGTGGATGGGCAAACACTGCAAAACGTGCAGACGGAGGGAGTATTGCGGGGATCCGATTGGGTGAATTTTTGGGGAGCAAAAGCTTAGCATTATTTTATGCTTCTGCCCATCTTTTTGTTAAGCCTTGCCTTGGTCATTGCCTCCCTGATGCCCCCATTTTTGACAAAGAAATCCTCAAGTCGGGAGAGATAACTTTCCATCATTTTGTCGGTTTGGTGAATCAAAGTCAGGGCAACGTTAGAGATTTCCTCTGCAGTCCATTTCCGAAAAAATGGCTGATAATGAGACAGCTCATTGTGGTATTTGCAGTAGTTCACCATAGAAGCGTAACGAGGATGAGAGCTATCCCAAATGGTCAAGTTTCTTGTCCGCAGGTAATCCTCATAATCTTCCCTGAGTTCCAACAAGCTGCTTTTCCCCACATTCATAAGTTTTATCTGCATCTCGGTAGAAGTCACGCCATCAGCCATGCCCTCCACAAAATTCTGCTTGCCAGAGCGTGCAGCTTGTATCATTTGATCAATGGTTCTGTCCTTTGGCACCAGATATTTGTGCGCAAAGAAAAAAGTAAGATCGTAAATCACTTGTGATTTTTTATAGAAGTAGGTGTTTCTACAATCTCCATTCCCTCGTAGAAACCCTTGTGGTTTGGGAGTATATGCCATATTTCTTAATGTAACAAAATCAGATAATATTTCTTAATAACTAGATGACTAGATAAACTAGGCAAACTAGATAAACTAGAAAAAAAGCTCGACGCAACTCGAACAAGCACAAAGATACACAATTATAGATGATTTCCTTACGCAATTGTCATTTTTTAGAATGGGTAGCGCCAACCTCACAGGCGCTGGCATCGGCATGAAAGCCGAAACAACACGTAACTTCGAGGCCGGAATACTGACCGACGACCCACAAATCGTCGAACAAGCCATGAACCAGTTTGATGAAGTATGGATGGGCAAACACTGCAAAACTTGCAAACGAAAAGAGTTCTGCTCGGATCCTATCGTATGATAGTTAAAGGATTTACAACATCCGCTTTATCAAACTAAAAAATTTGTACGGCATATAACGGAATGGAAGGTCTATCCATGTCGGTGCCTTAACAATGGATCGTTGGTGAGTGAAGACATCAAACGAGAGTTTGCCATGATAGTGCCCCATACCTGAATTTCCCACTCCTCCAAATGGCAGATTGCCATTAGCAATATGCATGATGGTATCGTTGATGCAACCGCCTCCCGACGAGGTGCGTCGTATCACATCCCAGGCATCACGCTCGTTGCCAAACCAATAGAACGCAAGCGGTTTTTCTCGTTCGTTGACAAAAGTGGCAACTTGCTCCTTGAATGCTCCGTCTTTCTTATAAATAGTAATCATCGGAAAGATGGGACCGAAAATCTCTTCTGTCATCACAGAGGAACTCGGATGAACATTATCCAACAAAGTGGGTTCAATAAAACGCTCCGTTGCATCTGTGCGTCCTCCATAGACGATATCTCCATCCTGCAAATAACTCTTCACACGTTCAAACGCTTTGTCATTCACCATGCGCACATAATACTCCGATTGCTTGATATCCTCTCCATGAAGTTCTTTGATGCTGGCTGCGAATTCACGCACAAATGCCTCCTTGACATCCTCATGAATAAGAATATAATCGGGTGCAATACAGGTCTGTCCGGCATTGAGACTCTTACCCCATGCTATACGTCGAGCTGCAATCTTGATATTGGCTGTATCGTCTATTATGCAGGGACTCTTACCTCCCAATTCCAAGACCACAGGCGTGAGATACTCAGCTGCAGCAGCCATCACCCTACGACCCAAAGCAGGACTTCCCGTAAAAAAGATCATATCAAACCGACAAGCGAACAGTGACTGGTTTACTTCCCGATCGCCCTGCACCACTGCCACATAATGCTCGGGGAATGTTTCTTTGATCATATCGCCTATGATCATCGACACATGAGGCACATACGGAGATGGTTTTAGAATCGCTGTGCATCCTGCTGATATGGCACCAACAAGAGGATTGAGTAAGAGTTGCACAGGATAGTTCCATGGCGAGACGATAAGGGTTTGACCCAATGGTTCGCTCACAATGTATGAACTGGATGGGAACAACGTCAGAGGAGTGCATCTCCGCTTGCGACGCGCCCATCGTTTCACATGATTGAGATGTTCTTTGATTTCACCCTTAACCAACCCTATCTCGGTCAGATATGCCTCTTGAAATGATTTATGAAGGTCAGTCCAAAGGGCCTCCGCCAGTTGTGACTGATACTGTTCCATTGCCGCATAAAATTTGTTGAGTTGTTCTTTGCGAAACTTTACGGGGAGTGTAGCTCCTGTATGGAAGAAATCACGTTGAGAAGCGAGGATCTCCCGAATCCGTTGATCAGAGGTGTTTTCTATTGTCATTTTCTATTTGTCTGTATATGAGAATCCTATTTTGTTCGATTTGAACATATAATTAAAGCCAAATGAGAGCTGTTCCTGTATCTGTACTTTGGCATCTTCATCCTTCGGAGTGTTATCATAACGCATAATCAAAGAGAGACGCGTGCTTAGGAAGCGATTGATGATAAACTTGCCTATCACCTCCCAGTCAAATTCTATATTTTTCCCTTTATACGAGGAGAAGAAATCCACTTTTGATTGTAGATTAATCTCTTTTGACACCCTCCAATCGATCTTTGCCTGCAACAAACAACCAGGGTAACCTACATACGTCTCCGTACTATCCAATCCTACATGCGCCCGATTGATGCTATCACTCACAATAAAAAGCAATTTGGAAGCTAGTGGAGATATTCGGATTGTCGTTTTATTATTGTACCGACACTCCATACCCAAACTGAAAAACATACGCGTAGGAGAAAGGAAAGTAGAGACCATCTCGTTAGAGTTCGTCTTCTTATATCCAGGAAGAAAAGAGGTTTGAAAATCGACAGCCGCGCTATAGAACACCTTCTTGGAGAACCATGTTTGATAGGCTGCCAACGTTGTAACATCAAAAACGTCATTATTAACACGGAAAGCACGTATGGTATCCAGTTCTGTAATGTAAAATCCAATTTTGATGTCGAAATCATTTTCCCACATAAACCTTTCTTTACGATAATTGATGTGGTAATCAAAGATCGACAAGAGGGTGGCATTCGGTGTTCCTCCTTTATACCAGTTGTCCGTCACATAGTATTGAGAGAACTGCATCGCCAGATTACCCTCATACTCCCACGGCCTGTTTTCACGCTGACGTGTGTTGATCCTTTTCTTCTCGACAACAATTTCGCTACCGACTGGTTCGAGTCCGGAGACCATGATCAGTTGATCCATGACTTGCGCCTTCTCCTTCTCTGGATCGTAAGGTTTCAGATTGCAATAATCAATCAGATGAGGTGTTTCTACAGATATACGATTCACCACTTTTCGGCGAATCTTTTCTTTCAGCATCATCAAATCACAATTTTTTTGGAATTGTGTACGCGTAAAATAATTGGGACTTGCTTGCTTATAGGTTATTTCTGGTGTTTCAATGATTGGAAAAAAGTCGGAAGTCTTGATAGAATCAAAGGTTATAGGGAAAAATAATATTTCTTTATCGTTTCTTCTCGAAGATAGAGAATTGTCTTCTTGCGCCTGCATCACTGAGGCATACAAGAAGAAAAAGAAAAACAAACACAAAGAATTATATAACTTACCTTTCATTATCATCTGATGGGTTCTATAAATTCACCATCTATTCCTTGTTCATCAAGCAACAAAAAATATACCATTTACAAAAATACCAAAAAATATTTAATTCCGAAACACACATTATAACTTCTTGCTGTTACTCACGAAACCTCTTAATTACATTATAAGCCACATAAATACCCAATTCTCCAGCCTTGCTTAAATCTGATATTCCTTTTGCATTTTCACCAATTAAGACATAACACAAGCCTCTGTTAAAGTAAGCTTCTGCAAAATTGTGTTCCAATTCAATCGCCTTTGTATAGTTGGCGATAGCGTTACGATAATCTTTCTGAGCACAGAACACATTTCCTCTGTTGAACCATGAGAACGGGAACTTTGGATTTAGTTTGCTGGTCTCCTCATAATCCTTCAACATCAAGTCATAATTCATCTTCTCGTCATAATATTGAGTGGCATTTTTTCGCTCATTTTTGGCCACGTCATCCTCCAAAGACATTTCGTACTCCACTTTTTTCATCCAACAGTTACCACGAGAGAAACTATAAATCCACGCATCTGACGATGAAGATAAAGCTATGGCTCTTCCTAAATCCTCGATGGCACTATCATAGTCGGATATGTATTCGAACAATAATGCTCTACGGAAATAGTTGGCCGCTGATGGTTTCTCCTTGATAATGTTCGTCTCTTCCTCGATCTCCTTAAATATGGATTCCAACTGATTATCAAAAGAGAGTTCTGAATTGGTGAGGTATAGTTTCTTACCCATCACTCCCGATTGATTCAACTTATCAATCAACGGGTCAAAATAGATGGATTTCTTCACATCCGACTTCTTCGATGGATGGAAGGTCAGAACAATATTTTTTTCTGGATCGATATTAAAATTCACATTCTGCACCCTTCCTCTCGATTCACTTTTGTAGGATAGTCTTCTATTCTCCTCTTCACGATCAGCCACCACCAATTTGTTATGATGTTGTAAGTTTTTGTCGGATTGCTTTCGAGTGGCAGAGGAGTCTTTATCAATATCTTTCTTGGTCAATTTTCTCTGTCTCAACAACATTGCGGTGTTGTAATCCTTTTCAGCTCCCACTTTATCATACTTTTTCATCTTAGCCTCTCCTCGTCCATAATAGGCAGGAAAGAAATCTGGATATTTCTCAATGATGGTAGTAAAATCATTAATTGATTTATTCAATGCACCCAGTTCACTTTGCAATAATGCTCTGTTATAAATAGCGAAATAGTTGTCTGGTTCCATCTCTATCACCCTATCAAAATCCTCAACCGCACGATTCTTATCTCCTATCTCGGTTCGAAGTATTCCTCTGTTATAGTAGGCCATTGTATTATAAGGATCCAATCGGATCACATGATCATAATCATCCATAGACCCTCTCAGGTTGTTCAGTTGATAACGCACCAAACCTCTATTGATGTAATACCCTGTTCGATAAGGGTCCAAACGGATGGCCTCATCAAAATCAGCAAGGGCTTGCTTGTACTCTCCTTTTGCATAATAGACATACCCCCTTGCTGCATGTCCGTCCGAACTAAACGGATCAATATCCAGCACCTTTTGAAAATCTTGCATGGCCGAGGTCGTGTCTTCGTCAGACATATAGGCATATCCTCGATTCAGATAGGCATCCTTGTAACGGGGATTATTCTCCACAGCAACGGTGAAATCCTTTACTGCTTGTTTATAGTCCTCCTGCTGAATAGAGACGTAACCTTTGCAGATCAACAGCAGTTTGTTTTCGGGCGAAAACTCCAACCCTTTGTCAAAATCGGCCTTTGCCTCGTCAAATTTCTTCTGATAAATTCTTGCTATGCCTCGACAACGATAAGCCTCCACCAAGAACGGATTTCGTTCCAATGCGGCAGAGCAATCCTCCTCCGCCCCTTTGAAATCCTCCAGACTGATCTTTGCCACAGCTCTGAAGAAATAGGGTTCTGGCAAATAGGGTTTCACCCGTATCACCTGATTGAAATATTGAATGGACAAGACATAATCCTCAAAATACAAAGCATTACGTCCTATTGACAAAACACGGTCTGTATTGATCTGAGAGAAACCTCCTAAAGGAAATCCAACTCCCATCACAACAAGAAACATCACTATCTTAAAAATTCTCCTCATTCTCTTTTCTTCAGTTGTACGGGCGAATTGCATTCGCCCTTATTTCAATTACACTTCCACCATCTATGCGAATTGCATTCGCCCTTATTTCAATTACACTTCCATCATCTATGCGAATTGCATTCGCCCTTATTTCAATTACACTTCCATCATCTATGCGAATAGCATTCGCCCTTATTTCAATTACACTTCCACCATCTATGCGAATAGCATTCGCCCTTATTTCAATACACTTCCATCATCTATGCGAATAGCATTCGCCCTTATTTCAATTACACTTCCACCATCTATGCGAATTGCATTCGCCCTTATTTCAATAAGCTCCTACCATCCAAACACTTTCCCTCTCCCTCATCATCCAAAGAGATACTTGAAAGCCTCCTCCACTTTACGAGCGAAGCACACTTCTATAGAACGATTTTTTATCGAAATATTTTTGTATTCAGGGATAATTATTCGCTTGAAACCTAATTTTTCAGCTTCTGATATTCGTTGTTCAATCCTGTTGATTGGGCGAATCTCTCCAGAAAGTCCCACCTCACCTGCCAAACAGGTTTGTTCATCAATTGCGATATCCATGTTGGATGAGAGGATGGCACTGATGATGGCAAGGTCAATGGCAGGGTCGTTGATCTTCAGTCCGCCGGCAATATTGAGATAAACATCCTTCTGTGCCAATTTGAATCCCACGCGTTTCTCCAACACAGCCAGCAACATATTGAGTCGGCGGATGTCAAATCCGGTTGCCGAGCGTTGTGGCGTTCCGTAAGCAGCCGTGCTGACCAACGCCTGAGTCTCAATCAGAAACGGACGTATACCCTCAATGGCAGCTCCGATGGCTGTTCCGCTCAATCCTTCGTGATTGTTAGAGAGCAGCATCTCTGATGGATTGCTCACTTCGCGGAGACCTGACTGTTGCATCTCATAGATACCCAACTCTGCCGTGCTTCCAAATCGGTTTTTGATGGATCGGAGTATACGATACATATAATGCTGGTCTCCCTCAAACTGAAGGACAGTATCAACAATATGTTCCAACACTTTCGGTCCCGCTATGTTTCCCTCCTTATTGATATGACCAATCAGAATCACAGGGATATTGCTCTCTTTGGCAAACTTCAGTAAAGCAGCCGAGCATTCACGCACCTGAGAGACACTACCTGGCGATGACTCAGCCATCTCGGTAGAGATGGTTTGTATGGAATCAATGATGACCAAATCGGGTTTCACATTCTGAATATGCACGAAGATCTGCTCCAAGGAGGTCTCACTCACAATGAAACAATCGGGATTGTTTGGCACATTCAAGCGATCGGCACGCAGTTTCAGTTGTTTCGTACTCTCCTCACCAGAGACGTAGAGGGTTCGTTTCCCTTGAATATTTAAAACAATCTGCAAGACTAATGTCGACTTACCAATGCCCGGTTCTCCTCCAATGAGTGTCAGAGACCCTGGTACGATACCACCACCCAAGACGCGATTGAACTCGTTGTTACCCGTATCATCACGCACCTCTTCAGTAGCCACCACCTCCTGAATGCGCTGTGGTTTCACATTCTCGGGCGAGATAAAGCCTGTAGCAACAGTGGAGGGTTTCTCCTTCCTTATGATCTCCTCGACATAGGTGTTCCATTCGCCACAAGCAGGACACTTACCCACCCACTTGGCCGCCTCCGCGCCACAATTCTGACAAACATATACCGACTTCGTCTTTGCCATGCAGTTATTATTTAAAAGTTATTGTCGATTTAGACGGACCCACTTCAAGTTGAATCTGGCGACCTAAATAAACAGCCAAGTTCTCTGAATCATGGCCTATGTTGATACCATAGAGGACAGGTATTCCCAATGGCTCCACGCTCTTCTTTATAATCTCATTAAGCGGTTCATCACTTCCTTGATTCATGTTTGTAAACTGACCAACAATAATACCCTTCACACAATCCAATTTGGCACTCTGTTTCAAATTATTCAACATGCGATCAATCTCATAATTGTTCTCTCCCGTATCCTCAATCAATAAGATAGCATCGCGCACATTCAGATCGAACATGGTTCCACCCAAACTATAGATCAAAGAGAGGTTACCACCCACAAGGCGACCTTCATTCTTTCCCTCAATGCAATTAGAATTGGTATTGATGGAATAAGAGGTGGTTTCACCAAAGAGAGCCTTACGCAATGACTCCACACTGTTGCTGTTAGAAAAATTATTGACCATAGCTCCGTGTATGGTTTCAATACCTTTATTATTCAAAAGAGCATGGAAATAGGAGATGTCGCTGAAACCGACCAACCATTTAGGATTCTGTTCAAATTTTTTCCAATCAATATAGGGTCCCACCTGCACTGCACCATATCCACCACGAGCTGCAATAACCGCTTTGATGTTAGGATTATCGAGCAACTTCTGCAATCCAGCTATACGATCCGACTGTGTTCCCGCGTAACGACCATCATCTTTGTAAAGGTTGTCAGCCTCAACTACGTTTAGTCCCCACGACTTCAATGTCGATATACCATTGGAAAGGCCATCCTTGGTCACCTTATTAGAAGAAGCAAAGACAGCAACCGTATCCCCTTTCTTCAAAAAGGGAGGACGAATATCATCCTTCACTGGATCCATCTCATGACTTAGATAATACTGCTCCTGATAAATGGTCTCGTTTGTAATATATTCATTAGTTACATACTCCTTTTTACAAGAAGTCAATGCAGTAGTAATGCATATCAGCCAAAAAAGTTTTTTTCTCATAACGATAAATATTTAAGATAGGGTTCAACCCATAATTATACTCACTTTACATATATCGGTGGATTCTATACTCACCTCTTTCATCAAGGCAAATCTTCACCCAAAGATAAATTTTAATTT
This sequence comes from Paludibacteraceae bacterium, assembly GCA_017430235.1. Taxonomy (GTDB): domain Bacteria; phylum Bacteroidota; class Bacteroidia; order Bacteroidales; family Paludibacteraceae; genus UBA1181. The sequence goes on from JAFRNH010000097.1 coordinate 30,053, forward strand.
TGTTTTATTAATCAATGCAACCACTCCCCAACATCCAAAAAACACAACACAGAAAAGGAGGATAGGTCCCATCACCACATGTTCATTCACAAACGATGCAACCATCGATTGATTCAAAAGCAAAATGATAACTATCTGATGAAGGATATATATACCCATACCCGAAGCATCCAACGAAGAGAGGATTGGAGACATGCCATTCGTTTTAGTATCCGAAGGGACAAACAGCAACTGAAACAATGTCAACGTCAGACATACACCCATTATTCTCGCCAATAAATCTGAGTGGAAACGGAAACCGTCGTAAGTGAAAAGAGCAACTAAAGCGACAAATAGAGCTAAAACGCCCCATAACAACGGTTTACTCAACTGAGCCCATTTTTCAGGTATAGAAAATCTTGCCCAGATAACACCCAAATAGAAAATAGGGAAATAGACAAGAAAGGAATCCAAACAAAGGAAAGAAGACAAACATCCGATTTTGCCCAGCACAAAATACAATGCAGAGAATGCCAAGCAGAAACAAACATTCAACATAAGCGATTGCTTCTCCCACAAGAAACGAGTGATAAAGATAACGACGAAGCACCACATCAACATCAATAAAAACCATAAGTGACATGCAGGATAGAGGAAATGGGTTGGATTAACACCTCCAAATATCAACAAGTCCAGCACGACAGCCCACAGCAGGAAGGGGATCAGCAGTCTTTTCACCTTCTTTAGAAGGAACTCTTTCCCATCGGAATATTTCTGACACTTTGTCTTCAAATAAGAGAATAGATAACCCGATACAAATACAAACATCGGCATATCAATAGAGTTCAGAAACTTATTAAGATGTTGGTATCCATCTATATGAAGGAATGTGTTTACGCACATTTCGTATCCTGTCGAAAACTGATAAAGACAATGATAGACCACCACCATCATCATGGCAATGATTCTAAGATATGAGACTTCAACCTTTTTCATATTTCTAATCTACTTTATTATACAATACAACTTTTACACATTCATATTAACTCAAAATCTAATTCGAGCATTATCCAAATACAAATTTGCATGGTGTTTTATTAATCAACCATGAAATCGTCAACGAAGAAAGCAACGAAAAAGCGAACAATAAAATTGGGCCTACAACAATATGTTCATTGACGAAAGATGCAAAATTAGGTTCGACAAGAATTCGAATTATAATAATCTGATGGAGAATATAAATTCCCATACCATTTTCTTCAAAAAACCTAATCCATTTAGGCATTTCCTCCTTAGGTATAATTCGACGAGGCAAATAATGTAATACAGATAATGTCAGAAATGCGCCAAACAGCCTTGCCAAATGACCATATATAACAAAAGGGTCGGAAAACGTAAATGCATATACAAGAATCATGAGGATAAGTGTCAATCCTAAAAAATAA
>JAFRNH010000098.1 GCA_017430235.1 Paludibacteraceae bacterium
CTCCCAAATAGAAGAATGGGAAATACATAAGAGCCTCATTCAAGCAGAAAAAAGAGGGGCGGCAATTGAAATAATCCAATAAGAAATAACCTATAAAAATAGCTGAGAACGCCAACAAATTCTTACTGAGTGAACATTTCTGCAACAACTGGTGTAGAAAAACAATGAACACGAAACACCACATAAGCATCAGCAAAAACCACATATGAAATATCTCATGAAACTGCACTTTCTTATAAATCACCAAAGAAGTAATTATCACCCATATACAAAATGGCACAAACAACCTTCGAATCTTTTTCTCAAAAAACTCTCGCCAACTAGAATATTTCTTTACCTTATACTTCACATAACCATACGAAATACCAGAGAGTGTGATAAACATAGGCATATTTATGGAATGTAGTGTTCTACATAGCCGTGCATAAAAATCCACATGCACAAATTGATTATCGATAGGATATCCCCTATAAAAGAGGACACACGAGTGAAAAACAATCACCAGCAGCATCATAATCATTCGCAAAATAGAGACCTCTACAATCCTCATAAATTATCTGCATTTTCCTATTAAATCAAAATACTCATAATCAACAATTTCGACGGCATAGAACTCTCCGATGGTCAACTCACCATCCTGTACAGGAATCAACACTTCAGGATCCACCTCAGGCGAATCATATTCGCTTCGTCCATAATAATAGTCACCCTCTTGTCGGTCGATGATTACCTTTAGTTGCTTTCCTATCTTATCAGCATTCAACTCTTCAGCTATTCCCTCCTGTAGATTCATCAGTAGTTCAAGACGAGCTGCCTTCACTTCAGGAGGCACATCATCCTTCAATTTAGCAGCTGGTGTTCCCTCCTCTTCACAATATTGGAAAGCGCCCATGCGTTCGAAACGTACCTTCCGAACGAAATCCATCAGGTTATTAAACTGTTCATCCGTTTCGCCTGGGAATCCCACCATCAACGTCGTACGGAGATGGATACCCGGCACCTCTTCACGAATCCGTTGGATAAGACGATAGGTCTCCTCGCTGGTGATATGACGGCGCATATCCTTAAGTACCTTGTCATCAATATGTTGGAAGGCGAGATCTAGATAGTTGCATACATTCTCCCGTTCACGCATAACGCGCAACAGATCATATGGGAAATCCGTAGGATAGGCATAATGCAAACGTATCCACTCCACCCCTTTGACATCCGATATTTTCTCAACCCACTTAGCTATGGAGTACTCTCCGTAGAGGTCTTTCCCATAATAGGAAAGATCTTGAGCGATGATTTGAAACTCCTTAACACCCTGAGACACCAACCATTCCACCTCTGACACAATCTCTTCGATAGGACGAGAGGTGTGTTTACCCGTAATCAACGGGATGGCACAATAGGCACAATGACGATTGCACCCTTCTGATATTTTCACATAAGCATAATGAGGCGGTGTCGATAATTTATGCTGAAAAGCGTAATCCGACTGATAGTGATGACCTAAATCAGAGATGATTTCCTTCCAAGCAAATTTACCATAGTATTTGTCCACTTCAGGGATCTCTACTTCCAAATCCTTCTTGTAACGTTCCGACAAGCATCCCATCACAAGAATCTTCTTCACTTTCCCTTTTTTCTTAGCCTCAACAAATTTCAGAATTTGTTCGATCGATTCCTCTTTCGCGTCGCCAATAAAGCCACACGTATTAATCACCACAATTTTAGCCTTGGGGGTATCTGGGTCAAATGTCACTTTATACCCAGCTAACTCCAGTTGACGGGCGAGCAACTCAGAATCAAACAGATTCTTAGAGCAGCCCATATTGATTACATCAATACAAGATTGAGCAGACATCGTTTATTTGAATAGAGAATCGACGAATTCCTTTTTGTTAAACACCTGCAAATGGTCGATACCTTCACCTACACCGATATACTTCACAGGAATCTTAAATTGGTCGGAGATACCAATCACGACACCACCTTTGGCAGTACCATCCAATTTTGTGATGGCCAAAGCCGTCACTTCCGTTGCCTTGGTAAATTGTTTAGCCTGTTCAAAGGCATTCTGACCCGTTGAGCCATCCAACACCAGCAAAACCTCTTGAGGTGCATTTGGAATGATCTTTTGCATCACCTGCTTGATCTTCGAAAGCTCATTCATCAGATTGATCTTGTTGTGCAGACGACCCGCCGTATCAATAATCACGACATCAGCATTGTTTGCCTTGGCAGAAGACAATGTGTCGAATGCCACAGAAGCAGGGTCGGCACCCATTTTCTGCTTGATAACTGGGCAACCCACACGTTCGCCCCAGATATCCAACTGTTCAACAGCAGCCGCGCGGAATGTATCGGCAGCGCCCAGATAGACTTTCTTTCCAGCCTTTTTAAACTGGTAAGCCAATTTTCCAATTGTCGTCGTTTTACCAACACCGTTGACACCCACCACCATGATCACATACGGATCAGATGATTGCGGCACATCAAAGTCAGATCCATCCACCGTATTGTTTTCTTCCAACAAGGCGGCAATCTCTTCCTTTAGAATATGATTCAACTCATCCGTACCCACATATTTGTCGGCAGCAGCACGTTTTTCTATTCTCTCAATAATCTTAAGCGTAGTATCAACACCCACATCCGAAGTAATCAATACCTCTTCGAGGTTGTCCAACACTTCATCGTCTACCTTTGTTTTACCCACAACGGCACGCGCGATCTTCGAGAGAAAACTCTCTTTTGTCTTTTCGAGACCCTTGTCCAAGGTCTCCTTTTTCTCTTTAGAAAAAATACTAAATAGGCCCATATACATATTTTTTTCAGTTACAAAGATAATGATTTTTAAATTTTCAGCACTCACTTTCTCAGAATCTTACTTTGTTTCGTATCTTTGCATAAATCAAATTCTAACTATACAAATGAGGAAAGTATTCATCTCTTTAATCGTAATGTTTTGTATAACAATCTGTTATGCACAAAAAACTACAAATTATACGCATCCAGATAAGTTATTTTTTGAAGGCAAAGATTTGTTTGACATGCGACAATACGCAGCTGCATATCAAACATTTAACAAATATTTAGATAAAATTGTACGAGATAGGAGTCCTCTTTATGGCGAAACGGAATATTATATTGCATGTTGCGCATACGAAATGGGAGCACCTGATGCAAATAAAAAACTTGCCACATTTCTTTCGTACAATGCCAACTCCATCTATGCAACCAGAGCTCATTTGCTGAATGGAACACTTTTCTACAACGAAGGTGAATACACTGAAGCCCTCCAAGAATTTGAGAATTGCGACATCTCTAGGTTGAGTAAGGACGAGCAACACGACCTTCTCTTTCGTAGAGGTTACACCTATTTGGAGAATGGGTCATACGAGAAAGCAAAAGAAAATTTCACTCAGTTACTAAAAGATTCAACTAAATATCAGCAGGCTACACAATACTACAATGCTTACGTCGACTACGTAAGAAAAGATTACGAAGCTGCCTATCCGGTTTTCCTTTCATTACAAGACAAACCAGAATATAAAAAGGTGGTTCCATATTATCTTTTCCAAATTTATTATGCGAAAAGAGATTATGATGCCGTATTGTCTGCAGGGGAGACGATTCTGAAAACCGACTCTAACAACGTGAATAACAAAGAGGTGCATAGAATTCTCGGAGAGTGTTATTACGAAAAGAAAGATTATAAAAACACCATCAAGTATCTTTCGCTCTATCAAAAAGAGAGTGATCAGGTGATTCGTAACAACATGTATATGTTGGGTATCTCCTACTATCAGACTGGTGAGTATGCGAAAGCAATCGATTGTTTCCAATCTGTCACCTCCATAGAAGATGCCATGAGCCAAAACGCATATCTCTACTTAGGAGCCTGCTACGTAAAAGAGCAGAACTACAACAATGCACGTCTCTGCTTTGAATCCGCTGGACGTATGGATTTTGAAGAGAATGTAAAGGAAGAAGCACAATACAATTACGCGATGATTGTTTACCAACAATCCTACTCTCCTTTTAACGAGTCGATTACTGCATTCGAAAACTTTCTATCCAACTTTAAGGAGTCGAGATACAAAGACCGTGTTTACAACCACATGGTGAATCTCTATCTAACAACCAAAAATTACTCTGAGGCATTAAACTCCATACAAAAGATTGAGAACAAGACATTGCCAATATATGAGGCACGTCAGCGAGTCACCTACAGTCTTGGCGTTCAATACTTCATCAACAGTGATTACAACGATGCGATCAAAGCGTTCGACGAGTCTCTCAAAGATGGCAAATACAACAGTCAGTTGGCGGCATCCACTATTTTTTGGAGAGGAGAAGCTTATTACAAGTTGAAAGAGTATGATAAGGCATCTGCCGATTTCACACAATTCGTCAACTCCGTGGGTGCCAGAAGTTGCGATGAATTCAACGTGGCTCACTACAACATGGGTTACACCTACTTCACCCAAAAGAATTACCAAAGTGCTTTGTCTTGGTTTAGAAAATACATCAACCTAGAAGAGAAGAACAAAACACTCATAGCAGACGCCACCAATCGTATTGGAGACTGTTATTTCAACTTCCGTGATTTTGACAACGCACAGAAAAATTATGCGAAAGTATATGCATTGCGTGGTCCGGGAGCCGACTACGCATGTTTCCAAGAGGGTTTCATCCAAGGATTACAGAAGAACTACAACGGGAAGATTTCAACACTGAACAGACTGATCAAGACCTTCCCTCAATCAGAATACTTAGCCGACGCACAGTATGAGATTGGTCGTTCATACGTCATGTTGGGAGAGAAACAAAAAGCGATCTCCACATACGACAAACTAAACAAAGAGTACCCTCACAGTCCGTTAAGCCGAAAAGGACGCTTGCAGACAGGTATGCTTTACGACGAAATGAACAATTTTGAGAAGGCAACAGCCGCTTATAAGGAGATTATCAACAACTTCCCATCCAGCGACGAAGCGAAAACAGCCTTGGAGAGTCTTAAAAACATCTATTTTGAGAAGGATGATATTCAGGGTTTTGCTGATTATGTGGAATCACTGAACGGATTGGCAAAATTCAACAAATCAGAACAAGATTCACTCACCTATTTAGCTGCCGAGCGACTCTACGAGAAAGGGGAATACGAACGTGCAGTTGCAAGTTTCAGCAACTACATCAATAAATATCCTAACAGCTATTTTGTCAACGACGCACATTTCAACATGGCCAATAGCTACTATAAGTTAGGCAAAAAGGACAAAGCAGAGGAGGAGTACCAATACATCGCCAACCAGATAGGTTCTCCTAAACGAGAAGAATCGCTCACTCGATTGTCCGAAATCCAGTATGATGCACAAAACTATGCGAAGGCGGTTAGCACTATGTCTACGCTCGACAGTATTGCTCAGAATGCGGAGAACAAGCAAGCAGCCAAAATCGGTATTCTCAGATGCAACAATCTGATGAGTAAGACCGACGAAACCATTCTTGCCGCTTCCAACATTATCAAGGGTGATTTCATTTTAGACCCTAACATTCAACGAGAGGCATTCTACACGAGGGCAAAAGCGTATGAAACTAGTGGAGACTCAGCAAAAGCATACAACGATTACCTCGAACTATCAGGCAACTGCATGGACGAATACGGAGCCGAAGCCAAATATCGCATTGCAGAATACAACTTCAGTCGAAACGACCTCGCAAATTCAGAGAAAGAGATATTTGACTTTATCGACAAAAACACTCCACATCAATACTGGCTAGCCAAGAGTTTCATTTTGTTGTCTGACATTTATGTAAAACAACAACGCGACTTTGAAGCCAAGCAATACCTAATGAGTGTTCGTGAAAACTACAAAGGGAAAGACGACATATCAACCGAGATCAAGATTCGCTTAGATCAAATTGAGAGTAGAGAGGCAGAAAAAATTGTTAACGAAAAGAAATAGTACGCCATATGAAACGATTATTCATCACTTTAAGCATCATTGGATTGACATCCATCTCCTTTGCTCAGGAGGGAACACAAGCAACAGGGAAACAAGACACAACCATCTTGAAAAACATTGAGGTTGTGAAAGAATACAATCCTGTTATTAAAGAATCTGGCAAAATCAGCACAATGCCAGAACTAAAAGATATAAAAACGGAGAAGAAGAATTCTGACATCTCCGTGTGGACCGTTCCATACCCAATCAAACCAGGAGAGACGCAAACATTAGACTTTGCTTCCGTTGAACCTGAAAAACGGAAATTTGCCAAAGAGCGTCACGCCAAATTGGGTTTTGGCAACTACGCCTCCTTCTATGGTGATTTCTACACTCCACTCTTTAAGAACGAGAAAAACATATTAGATTTCAGTGCCAATCACAACTCCACCTTTGGTAAAGTGAAACTGACACCTAAGTTATATGAAGAACTTCCCTCTGAATTAGCTAGCAGAGCTACATTCAATGATACAGAAGGAAAGCTCTCCTATTCTCACAAATTCAAAAGCATGAAATTGAGCACCTTCGTCTTGGGAAATTACACACTATTCAAACGCTATGGTTATGATGATGAAAAGTTGGATCTTGCCAACAACGGCATCAAAGAGACAGATAATGATTCACTCAAACAATCTTATTTCAGACTCTGTCCCAACATCAGATTCACCAGCAATAATTATTTATCCAAATGGGATTACGATTGTCAAGTCAATTACCAATTGTTAAAGACGAGAGACGAATTATCAGAACATACAATACATACTATATTGAAGGGTTCTTACAAATTCGACAAGTCTTCGTTTAACCTCATCTATGATATGCACAATATCATCATGGATTTGCCAGAAGGCAATGACATCTACACTTTTGAGAACCGCGAGACTCTCAACAACTACACGATGATCAAACTGATTCCTAGTTATCGTTTCAGAGTAGAGTTAGGTGAAATCAATGTGGGTGTGAAAGGAACATTCTGCATCAACCAAGGCAAAAAAGGTTCCGTTACACCAGATGTATACGGAAAAGTGAGACTGATTAGAGACCTCATGTATGTCTATGCAGGAGTGACAGGAGATTACACCGTCAACAACTATCAAAAGATAACAAAAGAGAATCCATACATATCAACAGACACACGTGTGGAAGACACCTATATGCCAATTGATGCATACGTAGGACTCTCTGCCAAAATTGCCAGAAGAATAGGCATGGACGTTCATGCAGGCTACAAACTGATTGAGAACCCATATTTCTTCGTTAACCGATACGACACGCTAACAGACCGTATCAGAAACACCTTTGATGTAGTATACGATGAGAAAGCAGGCTTGTTCAATGCTGGTATTAGATTAAACTATCAATATATGGAAAGATTCAATGCCACATTCATTGGAGAATTCAATAAGTGGGCATTGTCTAATATTGAAGAAGCTTGGCATAAGCCAAAATGGAAGATGAACGTGCAAACTTCCTACTTACCAACAGAGTTTTTAAAAATACGTCTCGGCTATCTATTAGAAACAGGCAAACGCGCTTTGGTAAAGACTTCCAATGTGGCTCTTCCAAATTCACATGACTTATTTGTGGGAGCAGACTTTTCATTGTTTGATTGGTTGAGTTTCTATGTGAACTTTGACAACGTCATCAGTCAAGAATATGAAAATTGGTATGGCTACACATGTCACCGATTTAACGTAATGGGAGGAGCATCCATTGTATTCTAAGGGATAAAAGATGTGGGTATATATTCTCATAACCATTATTTTTGTCTTTTGGGTTAGACAGATCCATCAGGAAGACAAAGCAATAACAAGTGACTCTCATCATTATTACGACGTTCCATCCTACGACCATTCTGTAATTTACATCATTGCTTGTATGATGAAGGCAGACGGCAAAGTGACAAAGAAAGAACTTGCCGCCGTAAAAAATTACTTGCTAAAGATGTTTGATGAGGAAGAGGCAAAAGAGAAACTACACTTGCTACATGACTTTTTGGATATGTTAGACCAAAAGAAAGCGCAAGACATTCGTCCCTATTGCATCCGAATCAACCAAACAAGCTATCAAGACCGTTTAGCCTTCCTCTCCTTGCTCTTCCAAATATCCGTTGCAGATGGTATGATTTCTGACGAAGAGGCCAAACTAGTGCAACAATATGCCCGATTCACCTGCATCCGAAGAATCGACTTTGCCAATATGCAGCTATACTACACCTATGGCTATCAGTGGAAAGAAGATGAAGACAGGAGAAGCAAATACAAGCAACGTCAGTATGAACAAGAAAATGAAGAAAATCAAAATGGACAAAACCGACGAGGAGATCGAACTGGTTCACAATCCACTGCTGCACCTTCATCCGAAAAAGCATGGGCATACAAGACATTGGGAGTGCCTTACAACGCCTCTGAAAAGGAGATAAAAAAGGCATATCGCACATTGGTCTTACAATACCATCCCGACAAACAAGCAGATGCTTCCGACTCGCAAAAAGAACTCGCCAATGAGAAAATTAAAGATATCAATCGTGCGTATGATATATTGATGGAGAAAGGTAGTTAACAAACATGAAATCATCCTATTCAAAAATATTAGGCAACATGGCTTCCCTTAGCCTGCTTCAGATAGCCAACTATCTGATTCCGATTATCGTCATCCCATTCATCGTAAGAAGTCTGGGAGTAGAAACAGTCGGAAAGGTGAGCTATGCACAAAATATCATTCAATACTTCACCATCCTTATCACCTTTGGCTTTGACTACTCCGCAACAAGGCAAATCGCCATATACAAAGACAATCACGAGAAAGTGAAAGAGATCTTCTGGAGCGTCATCTGGACAAAAGTTCTCCTTCTGATCATTGCGTTCATCATATTCCTTGGCATCTCCATGTTCTATGGAAGAATACAAGAAGACATGCCACTCTATCTCAGCCTTTTCATGGTAAATATCGGTTTCACCTTCTTCCCCGCATGGCTTTTTCAGGGATTTGAAGACATGAAGACCATGGCCATCATCAACTTTCTCATCAAGCTATTCGGAACGGGCTTGTCCGTCTTCTTTGTCACATCCCCAGACGATTATCTCATCTATGCCAGTATGCCTTCCATAGCCTACGCAGTATTCGGGTTTTATGCATTTTTCTATGTCATAAAAAAATACGATCTCCGTCACGCAAACGTCACAAAAGAATCTATTATAGAACAGAACAGACTGACCCTACCCATCTTTCTAAACACATTCTTCACCACCTTCTATACAATCGCCAATCTTACCATTTTAGGATTGTTCCCGTCTGTAGGTGATGACGTGCTGGGATACTACTCAGGTGCACACAAAATCATCATGTGTATCTTAATGGTAACGAGCATGCCAATTCACATTGCAGTTTTTCCATCCATCAGCAGAAAATTTGAAGAGTCGAAAAAAGATGGATTGGATTATTTTAAAAAGATGGCAAAATATATTATCTTAGCATCGATTGCAATCAGCATCCTCTCCTTCCTTTTCAGTCCTCTTCTTGTGAAGATACTATTAGGAAACGAGTTTTTGCAATCCATCCCACTTCTTAGGGTTTTCTCCTGCCTCCCATTCCTTGTCATCACGGCAAGTTTGTGTACAGTGCAAGGACTTTACGGACTGGGATTTCAACAATATGCGCCATTCGTTGGACTCAGTGTTGGTATAGTCTGTGTCCTTCTCAATCTATGGTTGATTCCTGTCTATGGAATGTATGGTGCAGCTTATTCATGGATTATCGCACAAGCACTTGAAATCATCATTTCAGGTGGTATTGTCTATATAAAAAGCAAGCACCTATGAAAATAAACTTCATCATACCCAACATTCCAGGAAAGCCAACCGGAGGCTATAAGGTGATGTACGAATATGCCAACTGCTTTGCAGAACAAGAACATGATGTTGTATTGTACCATGTTGCCACCATCGAAAAACTTAAATACAACATTCCTCACTGGCTCAGGATGCTCCGAACAAGATTATTCTATAGCGACAGTAAACCTAAATGGTTTCACATATCCGACAAGGTGAAAACCATCAACATACCTCATATCGAAAGCAAATATATACGAGAGGCAGACATCAACATACTAACACAATGGGCAGAGGTACTCGATTTTAGCAAACTGGGAGACTCCAAAGGGAAACGGCTCAACTTGATTCAAGGGTATGAAACATGGTTCAGCAACATAGAAGACCTATACAACTCCTACAAAACAGGAGCCAAGAATGTTGTCATATCAAATTTCTTAGCCGACATTGTTGAAAAGGTCACTGGTGAACGTCCGCCTATCGTCAAAAACTCCATCAGTCCCATATTTCAACAGAAAACGCCCGCCAATCAACGACCTTACGCATCTGTGGCAATGTTGTATTCCGAACTTGGGTGTAAAGGTTCTTCCTATGGATTAGAGGCATTGAGAATTGCAAAAAAAGAAGTGCCTCAACTACAAGTGGAGATGTTTGGCACATTCAATCCTCCTCCAAGTCTACCCGACTGGATTCACTACCAAAAAGAACCTAAAGATCTCTGTGGGCTCTACAACTCAGTTCAGATTTATATGTCACCAAGTGTGAACGACGGATGGGACCTACCATGCACGGAAGCCATGAAATGTGGGTGCGCACTACTATGTACCGACATCGCCGGACATAAAGAATACGCGAGAGATGGAGAAACCGCCTTTCTTGCCCCCGCCGAAGATGCAAACCAACTGGCGGACCGTCTTGTCCAACTGATCAATGATACAGAGGCTCGTAACACGATTATAAAGAACGGACTAATCGAGGCTGAAAAATACACGTTGGCCTCCTCCTATTCACAGTTAGTAACCATTATAACACAGGAATAAGATGGCAATATACGTAATCATAGTGATCATACTCATTTCGTTCTATCTTCTTTCGACTAGGCTCAACGTGCGAAGCAAAACTATCGTGTATATAATGGCTGGTGTTGGGTTGATTCTACTTGTAGGACTAAGAGATGGGCATATCAACAGAGATTATCGTGTATACAAAGTTCACTACGAAAAAGCCCCTCCTATCGAGACACTGAAAAGTTCTATCTCAAAATATAACAATAAGATAAAAACGGAATTCAGTTATTCCGCTCTATGCACTCTGGTAAAGACAAATGGTGAAAATCGAGACCATAATCTTTTCATCATTTTCTTTATCTATGCAATTCTCGGCGTCGCCGCCAATCTATATGGCATCAAGCGATTAACAGATCAAGAATTCCTTGCCTTGTTCATCTATTACTCCAGTATGTTCCTCCTGCACGAGATGACACAGATTCGAGCGGGAGTGGCTATCGGTATCATATTAATCAGTCTGAAAGAACTACAAGAACGGAAAATTGTCCGATTCTCAATTCTCATTCTACTGGCCACCTTCTTCCATACCTCTGCTTTAATGGCATTTCTGCTTCTACTCTTACGAGAATTCAAAACAGACGCCAAAGTATGGGCTGCCATCTTTGTCGGTTGCGTAATCGTCAACATCACCCAATTCGACATTCTACAGATTATCAATATCATTCCATCTGAATTCTACCAATATAAGTTAAAGGCCTACATTGAACTACAAAACAGTGAAAATGTAGAGCTCAACTATCTTAATGTGCTTTTCATTCTTCAGAATATTATCATTATCATCTGCTTCTATTATCAAGAGGAGATGGAGAAACACAATAAATACTTAAATATTCTGTTAAATATGTGCTGCCTATCCTCCTGCTGCTATGTCTTTTTCGGACAGATTCCAGGATTCGCAGTGAGACTCTGCGAGCTCTTCAATTGCAGTCTCATCATTTTGATACCGCTCATAGCCAAAGTGATGAAACCGAAAACACTGGCAGAAGCGTTAGTTATACTCATCGGCTTAGGAGTTTTCTACATCAACGTGTTCCACTCAGATTTAGTGCTAGAATATAAACTTTTCAAACTATGACAGTAAAGCAAATATCCGATACCATTGAAGAGTATTCTCTCTACTTATTTGCTTTCTTTTGTTGTTTTCCACAAAAGATCTCATCCATCTTTTTTGTCACCTGGGGTAGCTGTTGGATTATCAACACCCTTATCCATCTCTTTACAAAAAAATCGATTCATATCACATGGAATAAGAATAAATTACCCAGCATTCTACTACTCACCATCTCCATATTAGGAGTGATTACGGCTCTGTATGCAGCCGATCCTTCCCTTACATTCAAACGAATCTTCGAACAGCGTCTCTCACTTCTACTGGTTCCCATCGCTATCATCGTTGGTTGCACACGTATCAACTTAAAGACATTGCTATATTGCTTTATTTATGGCAATCTTGTTTTCTTTCTTGTCTCTTTCATACACGTCATCATTGTCTATTGGGAGGCAACAGACACCCGACTTTACATCAACTTCCTTTTCTACTGCACGGAAGTCTTCCACGACTACATTCATCGTTCATATTCAAACCTAAATGCGATACTTGGATTCATCGGGTTGGGCTATCTTTGGACTCAAGGGAAATCCACCTTCCTTTCTGTCACCACCATAATATACACAATTCCCGCCCTACTATTTTGCATTGTCAACAACTCAAGAGGAGAGACCATCGCACTCTTATTTGTCATCATCTATTATATTGCGCGAATAACGGTTAACTCAAAGAAAAAAATGGCGTTCGCAGGCATCTCTTTTCTTGCCATCATTCTTATCGCCATCCATTTCTTTCCTGAGAACAGAACGATACAGACAATAAAAGGACTGAATACAGAAAATTCCGAACTTCAGAATAATCCAAGAATACAAATTTGGAAATCCGCTAAGATTATAGCCATGGAAAGACCATTTTTCGGTTATGGTGTCAACAATTTCGAAGCCCCACTCAATCAGCAGTTTGATCAAGTGAACTTCTTGGACGGTTCTTTTTACGAATACAACACGCACAACCAATACATCTGTTTTCAACTAGAATACGGTATAATTGGTGTACTATTGCTTCTCGCATTGTTGGTGTCCATGTTCACAAGAGGATCTTCGCAAGAACGGAAATACCTCTTCGCACCTGTGACCATTATTTGGATTTTCTCGTTCCTTTTTGAATCTTTTCTTGATCGATACAATGGATGTGCCGCATTCAGTCTTACCCTTCTAATCCTATCATTGGATCAAAAAGAAGAAGCACCATTTCATATCAACGAGAAGTGGTTATACTATCCTTCTACCATTATAGTTGGCATTATCGTCACGCTATTTCTCTACACTTATTACGACGCCTGTCATCAAGAAGGAAAGTATGTCATCAACCAAAAGATATTCACGGATGATTTTCAAGGAGAACCTGTACACCACTTCAATCCTTCTGGTCCGTATACATTCACCAGAAACAACCAAATATTTGGCTATCAACAGCTCGCATTCTCTCATCTCACAAACGAGCAAAAAGGCTCATTTGAGGTAGAAGTCTATGTAACAAAAGATTACAATGGAAATGCCTGCTGCATCTCCACAGAATTGAGCGACGGCAGTTATCCTGCTCTATGCATCTATGACCTAAGCAAAAAGGAGCAATGGCAAAAATTTGAGATTGAACTGACGGAAGAGGCACAAACAATCCTATGTTTTGATATTCATACGCCTACTTCATATAAAGAGAAAACTGGGACTATTTACTTGAGGAATCCACAAATAAAGATACAAGAGAAAATCTTTACTATTCCCTAAAGAAATCACTTCTAATCATTTTATCAGAAAGATCCCATGCCTCTTCAGGACCGAGAATTCTATTTGCTCGTTCCACAGAATCAAGTAGATTAACACCAACTCCTTTATAGTTTGAATATCCAGCACCAAGTAAAGCAGTAAGCGTTGGATATAAATCCATTTGATATGTCTCTTCCGACACAACAATGGTTCGATCCATTTTTGGAGAATAGATAATAGCATTCACATAACTTTTCGGATCATATACACCGTTGTGATTCAATGAATACTGTTTCATCTCCGTTCTTTTGTCTGACGGGAATATTGTATGGTCTCCCGTTATAAGGATTGTCGCATTCTTAAAGGCCTCCGACGAATCAACCATTGCCAAGAATGTACCTAAATATTTATCGAAGTAATTGAAACTCTTCAAAAAGTTTTGTGAGTAAATCGGCATTTCATCAGGCAACTTCAAATCAGACAAACCAGAGACAGCCTCAAAATTTGCGTGTGTAGATAGAGTGACCAACTGAATCATCTTATATTCATCCTCTTCCACCAATTGATTTAATTTAGCAAACAATACTTTATCGTCTATTCCCAAACAAAGGTTCTCATCATAGGCATAAGCGTGACTCATTCCTGCCTGATTCCAAACAGAAAGGTCGTGAGGCAAAACACATATAGACTTGTTATCGGTCAACTTAGACAAAGAAGGGTATGAATTATTAGGGAATAGATAACAAGCAGCTCCCTGTTTCAATGGCAACAAACCAGTGTTCAAAATCATCTGTCCATCAGAAGAAGCGCCTTGTCTAATCTGAGAGATCATGTGTTCAGCACGAAAATGATTATGTGTTTGTATAAAATTCCAAAGATTCGGCATTGATTCAGACGATAATGCCCAGCATTCCATGCTCTCAACTAAAATCACCACCAACTTGCTGTCATATTTAGAAGGATTTTTCAATCCCTTCGTAATTCCCAAGCTTTGCAGTCTCTTTTCATCCTCTGTCGACATAGTTATCGTCTCAGAAGCTTTTTTCACACAACGAAGCAAACGTAAATCATCTACAAGCAAATGAATGACTGAGTTCCTGCGTGGATCCACATCAAACATCATATGTGCATCTGATCTCCCTTCAAACGCCTCATATTCTGTCAGTGAAAAAACTTTGTAAAGATTACTTGGTTCATACGTATAGGAGAAATCCCAATATCCCTTACCTCTGACAACATCTGCGTAGTGTGAACATAGTGACAATGGGTACAAACAGAGGATTGTGCATATAAAGGTTTTCGGCATAAACTTGTCATCATTAATGACAATCAGCGGCAAAATCGACAATAACGTAACCAGGAATGGTTTCAAATCCACTTCCAAATTCAGGAACAAGAAAACACTATTCCAGAAACTTTCCATGTTTCCTACCATACTTATTGCCATTGAATTAAGCAAAACCCCATTACATCTGAAATAGATGAAATTGGCGACAATCCAAACATCAACAATAAGAGAGACAATCAAAGCATACACTATCGAAAAGCGTCTGCATAAAAAGATTGGTGCACCTAGAGCTATGGCAGCCACTAACTTAGGCATATTGTGCGTAAGAAATTCCGTTTCCATATCAGGCCACATTTCATTACTGAAAAATTTAGCATTAAAATAAACCCCCAATACGAAAACGATGAAAAGGATGACGTGTCCTTTTTCTCTTAATTTCTCTATGATATTTTTCACCTCCATTTTTTCGATGTTTAATCTTCTAATTATTCACCCAATCATATCGAATCGGTTCACATACATACCCTTCTTTATCTTCCAAATAGAATTCTATATGATCACACAATGTACCATCTGCGTTTTGAAAAAGGCTTCTTGGCAAGTAAACATCAAAACCCAATCCATCCGATTGTGAAATTCCAACAGCCTCCTTCACATCAGGACGAGAAAATCCATATCCTATTTTGTATATATCACCATTGACAGCCAAATACAAAGATTTCAATGGCAACTTATGATCAATGTCAACAGCCCAACCAGCTATATGGATGACAGCCTCATTTGTAACAGATTGCACTTGTCTCTTTTCCGGCAAGATAACGCCACCTCCACAGTAGTCCAATACCAAACCCTTCAACCACTCTTCTGACTTAATAGCTCTCGTCGGCTTATCAGAAATGGAAGATTGAAAAATGAGAGAAAATGGAACAGAAGAGATAACCATCGACTTTTCCATATCTATCAAATGGAATTTAATCACTGATGTCATTCCTTCCTCATTTACAAGCAAACGTCTGTCAAAATAGAAATAGAAGCCTACCTCTGACGAGCACTTTAGGCCTAGTTGTTTTCTGACATCAGGACGTGGTATTCCATATACACCCTTAATGAATTTATCATTGATCTCCATGTAAATTTCACTTGCAGGACATTTTCGGTCAATATCAACCGCCCACCCTGATATTACAATCGTATCCGAACTAGATATCAAAAGTGTATTTCCAATAGCAACACCAGCATCTGTTGATTCTATCCACACACCTTTATTCCACTCTCCACTCTGAATCTCTCTCACTTTATAATCAGGAAGCGACCTATCCACGTTGTCTTCACTTATGAAAACAGCAGAATGTGAATGAGAATGAGTCGGTCTTAAAAAAATCAGGAGAAAAACTGTCAAAAGGGCAATTGAAGCAACGACAAAAACAAACGGATGTTCTTTGATAATGAATAATTTTCTCATAAAACCGTACAATCATTAGGAGGGGCTATATTTACCAACCCTCAATTCATACTACTTTTGCTTAAATGATGAATTAACAGAACTCACCTTAAACATTTCTAACGCAAAATTATTAATTTATTGGATATATTTTGCATTTCGTTTTATTAAAATTATCATAGAACCAAAATGCAGCAACAATCTTATCTAAAATTTAAGCACAAAAATTAGACGTAGGTTAATATGTTATGGGATCATCATAATCAACCAAAACAACCTTTACAGATGGAATACGGCACAGGGCTCTCGTCTGTTCCGCATACTCATCCGTATAAACGAGAGTCGAATGCCACAAGAAAATCTCCAAATCTGAAAAATAATTGTTCAACAATGTTGCCATTGTGTGATCACATCCAATGGCAGAAGGACCCACCGCAGTAATCTTACCCAAAGCATAATAGTGCCACAAAAACTCACTATATGTCTGTGCAAAAAAATTGTCAATAGTTAAAATCGTATTAAATCCATGTTCTTTTACCATCTGAACCGAAGAAACATCAAAATTTTCTATCCAAATCCTATCTTTTATACCATACTTTTGTGCGACAATATCTATTTTTTCTGACGCCTCATCCGCATTCAGAATCGACAAGTTCTTAAAATCAATCCAGAACCAATTCTTAGTTGGATCCGGCAATGCTTCAAACCACTGTTCTATCGTTATACATTTTATCGTATCCTCAATATTATGACAGACATACAAATTACCTGTGCTACTTGAATAATTAATGTCAAATTCAAGTCCCTCGAATTTCATACTCTTCTCTGCTGCCACACTCGGATCATTTGCGCCATGATACCATATTTTAGAAGACGGATATATATAACCTGGTTTGATATTGGGATTCTCATGAATATAGACAGTATCTTTCATGCAAATAGTATCCACACGAAGTATCGTATCATTGTATATAACCACTTCTCGAATATAAAACGTATCTACAACAACCACATGTTCCTTCTGTACAATCGTATCCTTTATATAAATTGTGTCATAAAGCAACTTATAGTCCGTTGAATGAACAGTATCAACGATTAGTATCGTGTCATGAATAGGTTTCGGACCAAAATCCCCCAGCTCATCTCCCTTTTCACAAGATGAGAAATATGCAATTGCACTCCAAAAAATTATGAAAAAATAAAAAATATTTTTCATGCTTATATCATCAAAAAACACCTCAATTTTTCGTCTGCTAATTTAAGTTATATTTTCGTAATTTGATAACTTGTTCTGAATATTAAGTAACATAACATAAAAAAAACAATTAATCAGCTCTCATATAGATGTACCCTTAAATATTATTTTGTACTTTTGTAGAATATTTATGCATTATGGTATTTGTTCTGATCATATGGTGTCTCTTTATATTTGTCGTGGGCATGAGATGTTCCCACAACAATATATTTTCCCCTTCCGTTCTTACCGGAGCCATATGGGCCACAGCCCTAATCCTATTTGTGGTATTAGGACAGAAACTGCCTCCATTGAGTCTTAATTTTTACCTGTGCAGCTTCTGTTGGATTTCGGGACTCTCATTTAGTTCACTTTGTGCGCAGGCTGCCACCTACAGGGACTCCAAACTAGACCAACCTGGCACATTAATTCGAAACATATACCTTATCCTCTCCGTCATCTCTTTCCCAAAACTTATTAACTTTGCCAGAGCTGCCATCGCTAATGGTACAAGTGGCAACTGGGCATGGGATCTTCGATTGGCTGCCATCGGAGAAGGTAGCGGTTTTGATGAGGCATTCGGAGGCTTATTTGTGGTCATCTGGCAAGTATGCTTTCTGATGGAAGTACTCTGCTTTGAAAAGAAGAAATGGTGGAGACTCGCATTGATTACCTTCATATACGCATGTTTTGGAGCTGTCACAATGTCAAAAATCACCTTCTTAAACATGTTCCTCTTCAGCACCTCCATCTTATATTTCAAAAAGAAGATTTCCCTCAAACATCTTCTTAGCGGAATCGGGGTGTTGCTAGTTCTCTTTCTTTCGTTACAATCTATTCGACAAGCTATCAAGTTCTCCGATATGGACGACAACTTCTTTGTCACCTACATTGTCAGCAACCTTTCCGCCTTCGACACGCTGGATTCATGCTCGGCTGAACATTTCGGAGAGAACACATTCCGTTTTTTCTACGCCTTTTTCAACGACATGGGCTGGTCGAACATCGAACCAGTGGATATCTTGCTTAAATGGATAGAAAAACCCATCAAGACAAACACCTATACTGCCATGTACCCCTATTACGTGGATTTTGGATTGATTGGACTGATTATATTCCCTCTCTTCATGGGTGCAATCTACGGATGGCTCTATAAGAAAGCTGAAATGGGTAGCAATTTTCACATCATCATCTATGCTTTCGTTATCAACATCATTTTCATGCAATATGCCGCAGACCTGTTCTTCACCAGTCTGTCCGGCAATCTGAAACTCTTTGTTTTCATTCTGATTCCATTCTTATGTTCCAAACATAATCTATTAATCATCAAGGATAAAATAAAGGGCGATGCGTGAATCTGTGAAAATACTAATCATACTTGTCCTTTACCGACAAAGTTTGGAGGAAAGCAGATCCTACCATAGCTTGAAGGAGAATCTGGTTCATCTTGCACAACCCCATCAGCTCATTTTGTATAACAACTCCCCGGAATGTGCCATCACACACTCCGACATAGAGTCCACCATTGTCAATGCCCAAGAAAACGGCATGTTGGCAAAAGCATACAATCACGCGCTAACTGTGGCGCAACAGGAGCATTACGATTGGATTATGCTGTTCGACCAAGACAGTGAACCCAATGCGGATTATTTCAAGCAGGTGAGTAAGGCAATCGAGATGGTCGATAGGAACGTTGCTGCCATTGTCCCTCACATCATAAGCAACGGACAGGTAATCTCACCAAGCGAATACAACAACATAGCAGGACCGTTTGGTAGTGTGAAACCCGTCGAGCTTCCAATAAAAGAGAATAAATACATCAATGCCATCAACTCCTGTTCAGTCATTCGCACTGCAGCAATCGCAAGCATTGGTGGATTTGACGAACGATTCCCACTCGATTATTTAGACTGTTGGTACTTTTACCAATTTCACAAGAGGAAATATGATGTTGAGATTCTCGATGTCACAATACCTCATAATCTTTCCATCTTATCACCCCACAAAATGGGTAAGACTCGATATCACGATTACATGAAGGCGTGTGCGCGATTCTCTTACAACACACAGTTCTCTCATCGAGTGTTTTTCAAAATCAGAACGCTACTACGTTGTGTGAAAATGTTATTCTTCCCACAAAAATGGTCTCTTCTGAAACCCACATTTGCAGCAATTTTTTACAAAGAATAGATTATATGGCAAGTTCATCCATACTCCTTTCCACTTATAATGGTGAAAAATATCTGGCCTGTCAGATTGATTCCATTTTAGCACAGACAGACCAAGACTGGACGTTACTGATTCGAGACGACGGGTCATTAGACGGCACTTGCAATATCATAAACCAATACGTTCAATCACATCCGGATAAAATAAAGCAAATCGATTCAAACAGGAACGTAGGTGTGGTTCGTTCTTTTGAAACATTACTTCAGGAGTGTGACACGGATTATATCTTCTTTTGCGACCAAGATGATTTTTGGTTGCCTACCAAAATAGAAACAAGCAAAAAGAAGATGATGGACCTTGAGGACAGAAATCCACAAAAGGCAATCGGAATCTATACCGACCTAAGAGTGGTGGATGAAGAGTTGCAAACGATTCACCCCTCTTTTTGGGAATATTCCAAAATAGCCCCCTCATTGTTGACTACGTTTGAAGATTTATGTGTGCATCCAGCAGCCACAGGATGTACCATGATGATAAATCGAAAGGCTAAGGAGTGTGCACTGCCCTTCTGCGAAGAGGTAAGAATGCATGACTCCTGGATTATCCTATCCATTTTGAAGAGTGGAGGCATTGTTGATTACATCTCCACTCCCACCATGCTATACAGGCAGCATAGGGGGAATGTGATAGGAGCAATCAACGAGAACGATTCCTATTTGGCGCATCGCATCAAAGGAATTAAATCAGTTATCAAGAATAACAAGGCACAATGGCGCATGATAAAGAAATTAGGCTTTTCATCGCATATACATTACCTGTGGCTGAAAATAAAATATCACTATAACTATTGCAGACTTCAAAAAAAGGACGATCAAAAATGAAAGTTTCGATTATAACAGCAACCTATAACAGTGCGTCGACCATCAGAACGACAATTGAGAGCATAGCAAGGCAAACGCACGACGACATTGAGCACCTCATCATAGATGGAGGTTCTCAAGACAATACTGTTGAAATAGCGAAAGAATACCCCTCTGTCTCCTACATCATATCTGAGTCTGACAATGGATTATACGAAGCCATAAACAAGGGAATAAAAGCTGCTACAGGCGATATCATAGGCATACTCAATTCGGATGATTTCTTTGCCACCGACACGATTGTGGAGTCTATAGTCAATCATTTTTCTTCTACGGATACAGACGCCATCTATGGCGATGTATGCTACATCACGCATGACAAACCATTTCTACCTATTCGATACTATAGCAGTAAGTCATTTAATCCATGGATGATGAAGTTTGGATTCATTCCAGCCCATCCCACCTTCTATATGAAAAGGGAGAGATTTCAAGAAATCGGATTATACAATGAGAGCTACAAAATAGCATCAGATTTTGAATTTCTACTGCGTTGTTTCTGCATTCATAAGATTAAATATCAATACATACCACAGACGATGGTATACATGCGAATTGGAGGAATCAGCAACAAGAACTTTGCGTCCCATAAAATTATATTTACAGAGCACAAGAAAGCATTAAAAGAGAACAATATCTATTCCAATTCACTGTTCTTATGTCTGAGATATCCTATTAAAATATTTGAAGTGGTGATTTTTCGGATAACAAAACTATTCAAGGGTAAGAAGGAGCAAGAAATACACGTAGACTAATCATTCAGATTATTCGGACAATTCTGATGCGTCTAACTTTTTAATTGTTTCTTGGTTGATTTTATCACGTTCCTTGTCACTAAACCAGCCCCACTTATTGAAATATTTGATGGCAGAAACCATGTGAACGAATAGCATCTTAAGTGATCTGGCAGAATCTCTATGGTAGATATGGATAGCTTTCACCAATGGATAGTAAATGATATCCATTCCCTCTGAATGAACACGTCTTGAGTAGTCCAAATCCTCGCAATACATAAAATAGCGTTCGTCAAATAATCCTATCTTGTCAAACACCGAGGTACGAATCAACATAAAACAGCCATACACCCAAGGTGAGCTGAAAGGTTTCGTATAAGACAATTTTGTATAGATATCCTTCGAAGAAGACGGCATCAAGCGACGTTTAATCAACGTAGAAGGAGAAGGTATCAATCGACATGAATAAGCACGTTCTCCATTAGGAAGGAAAATATCAGGAGAGATAAGTCCCACATTCTGATTCTGCTCCATATAATCACACAAAGCCTCCACAACACCCTCTTCAAAGAAGATGTCAGGATTCAAGACCAAATGGTATAAGGACTCACCTTTCGCCTTTTGCATCGCAATATTATGGCCCTTTCCAAATCCCAAATTTTCTCCTTGAAAAGAGTACTCAATACGATCATCTTGAGGAACAAATGATTTTGCTTCATCAGAAGGTGAATTATCAATCAAATACAATTTAACATCCATTCTAGTGTTTAAAAATGAATGAATCGCCCTCAACAATTCGTCTCTGTCGTTTTTGTATATAACTATAGATGCCGTTACCTGGTACATATCAATTCGAATGTTTAAAAATCGATGTCACTAAATGCCATCGATCTAAAAATTTGTCTTTCAATGGTCGCCGACTAGGTTCTGAGCAAGAAGATGCATTATCACCATGTCTGCGATATAAGATTAATGGTTTGTCAAAAAATAAAATCTTCTTCCTTCTATACTCCACGTTCAACGCAATCCACACATCATGCATAGGAATATTGGAAGGAAACGGAAGCACGTACGACAAAACATCACGTTTAAATGCCATACAGCAACCAATATAAGTGTTTTTCATTAAATTTTTCACAAATCCACTTCCAGAATTAAGTAGTTTAAAAAAAGAAGGTTGCAACACTCGCTCGTCTGCATCCACTACCTTACAATCAGAAACTACCAAATCATAATCTCTCAACAACAGCAGCATATCACACACCTTGTCATCCAGCCAAATATCATCCTGATCTGCCAAAAAAATAAATTCACCTTTAGCATGCTTTAACGCATTCTCGAGATTATAAATCGGACTGTGAAATCTATTTCCTTTCAATACTTTAATCCTTTCATCCTGAAAAGATTCTATAATCGAAAGTGTTCCATCAGTCGAAGAATCATCGGATATTACCACTTCGTCCTCATCGCCCAACTGACGCAATATAGTTTCCATTTGTCTCCGTATGTACTTTTCCCCATTATAGGTGGCCATACATACGCTCACTCTACAATCCATATTCTCGCTTTCTAAAAGTAATAGCAAAAATAAGTTAAATTTCCGAATTAACCATCATTAATATGCAATAAATGATGTGCAACTCTGATAACTAACGAATTATTAGAGTGTTTCATTTTTTTTTGATTAAAAAAAGGTGGCATTTTTAGCCCTAAATGCCACCTTTTATGACAAGATTAATACTCTTGCCAGCTCTTTATCTGGATATCCTGCTTTGATTTTTCGCAGAATGCCTTAATAAATGCACTTGCCAATCTCGCATTCGTCATCAACGGAATGTTATGATCAATTGCTGAACGACGGATCTTATATCCATTGGTCAACTCTCTCTTCGTGTGGTTCTTTGGTATGTTAATCACCAAATCAACTTGATGATCTTGTAACAAAGAGATAATGTTTACATTGTGATCATTCTCGTCTGGCCAGCTCACTGCTATTGCATTTACTCCATGCTCCACCAAGAAGTTTCTAGTTCCTTCTGTAGCGAATATCTTATATCCATGAGTATCTAACAACTTACATGCATCCAACAAATCTACCTTGCCACGGATATCGCCTGATGACACTAAGATACCCTTCTCTGGTACATGGTAACCTACAGATGTCAATGAGTTGATTAATGCCTCGTCAAAGTCTGCACCTAAACATCCAACCTCTCCTGTTGACGACATGTCTACGCCCAAGATAGGGTCTGCCTTATGCAAACGTGCAAATGAGAATTGTGATGCCTTAACTCCGACATACTCAATATCGAATGTGGATGAATCTGGTTTCTCCACTGGAACATCCAACATAATCTTAGTGGCTGTCTCGATGAAGTTTCTCTTCAATATCTTAGATACAAATGGGAAACTACGTGATGAACGAAGGTTACACTCAATTACCTTAACGGCATTCTCCTTTGCCAAGTATTGAATGTTGAACGGACCACTGATGTTCAACTCCTTAGCTATCTTCTTACTTACCTTCTTAATCTGACGTACTGTCTCTAAATATAACTTCTGTGCTGGGAATACCAATGTAGCATCTCCTGAGTGTACTCCAGCAAACTCTACGTGCTCTGAAATAGCGTATTCAATAATCTCACCATTCTTTGCTACTGCATCAAACTCAATCTCCTTCGCATTCTGCAAGAATGAGGATACTACCACTGGATACTCTTTTGACACTTTAGCAGCCATCTTCAAGAAGGTATCCATCTGCTCACGGTTGTAACATACATTCATCGCAGCTCCAGAAAGTACGTAAGATGGACGAATCAACACTGGGAATCCTACTTCCTTGATGAAGTTGTCGATATCTTCTGAACTAGTCAACTCACCCCAACGTGGTTGATCGATACCCAACTGATCCAACATAGCAGAGAACTTATGACGGTTTTCTGCACGGTCGATGGAAACTGGTGAAGTTCCTAATACTGGAACATTCTGACGGTACAACTTCATTGCCAAGTTGTTTGGAATCTGACCTCCTACAGAGACAATCACACCCTTAGGATTTTCCAAATCAATCACATCCAATACACGCTCGAAACTCAACTCATCGAAATAAAGTCTGTCGCACATATCATAGTCTGTTGATACAGTCTCTGGGTTGTAGTTGATCATGATAGACTTGTAACCCAACTTACGAGCTGTCTGAACGGCATTTACTGAACACCAGTCAAACTCAACGGATGAACCGATTCTGTA
This sequence comes from Paludibacteraceae bacterium, assembly GCA_017430235.1. Lineage (GTDB taxonomy): Bacteria > Bacteroidota > Bacteroidia > Bacteroidales > Paludibacteraceae > UBA1181. The sequence goes on from JAFRNH010000098.1 coordinate 24,743, forward strand.
TGCACCAGAACCTAACACTACGATGTTCTTATCGTTTCTGTATGAATAATCGATGCTATGTTCGTCTGCGCCGTATGTCATATACAAGTAGTTGGTCAACTCAGGATGCTCAGAAGCGATGGTGTTGATACGACGAACAAACGGAGTGATTCCTTGTTTCTTACGCAATGAACGAACACGAAGTGACTCCTTCTCCATGTTGTTGGATGGATTCTCTGTGTAACGAGCAATTTGGAAATCGGAGAATCCAAGGCGTTTTGCCTCTTTCATCACATCAGCAGGTATGTCTTCAATCTTCTTGTATTGACCCAAAACTTTCGTATAGTCAACAATATTCTTCAACTTACCAATAAACCACTTGTCGATTTTAGTAAGGTCAACGATCTTCTCGATAGAATAGCCCTTCTCCAAAGCTGCAGCGATAGCGAAAATACGCATATCTGTTGGGTGAGACAACTCTTTATCCAAATCATCGAATTCCAAATCGTGATTACCAACAAATCCGTGCATGCCCTGACCAATCATACGAAGACCTTTTTGCATGATCTCTTCGAACGATTTACCGATTGACATGAGTTCACCCACAGACTTCATGGATGAGTTGATCTCACGGTCAACACCTACGAACTTTGACAAATCCCAACGTGGAATCTTAACAATGATATAATCAACTGATGGAGCTACATACGCAGAGTTTGGCGTACCCATCTCTCCAATTTGATCCAATGAATAACCCAATGCCAACTTAGCTGCAACGAAAGCCAATGGATAACCAGAAGCCTTAGATGCCAAAGCTGATGAACGGCTCAAACGAGCGTTGATCTCGATAATACGATAATCGTTTGTCTCAGCATTGAAGGCAAACTGAATATTACACTCACCAACGATTCCAATATGACGAACCACCTTCTTGGCAATCTCTTGCAATAGGCTGATTTGCTCTTCTGTCAATGAAATGATTGGTGCCACCACGATACTCTCTCCTGTGTGAATTCCTAGTGGGTCGAAGTTCTCCATAGGAACAACCGTGAAGCAGTGATCGTTCTTATCACGAATCACCTCAAACTCGATCTCTTTCCATCCCTTCAAAGACTCTTCAACAAGAATTTGTTTTGAATGTGCAAGGGCGCTATCACAAAGCTCGATAAACTCCTCTTCGTTAGCACAAATACCAGAACCAAGACCTCCCAATGCGTATGCAGAACGAACCATCACTGGATAACCTATTCTACGTGCCACAGTCAAAGCATCGTCCATATTCTCAACAGCCTGAGATACTGGAGTCTTAGCTTGAATCTCATTCAACTTCTTAACAAACAGGTCACGATCCTCTGTAATCATAATAGCATCTACAGAAGTACCTAACACCTGAATGCCATACTTCTCTAACGTACCTGAAGTGTAAAGTTCAGTACCACAGTTTAAGGCTGTTTGTCCACCGAAAGCTAACAAGATACCATCTGGTTTTTCTTTCTTTATAACTTCCTCAACGAAATAAGGAGTGATCGGCAAGAAATAAACCTTATCAGCAACGCCCTCCGACGTTTGGATCGTAGCGATATTAGGGTTGATCAACACCGTGGAGATACCCTCTTCACGCATAGCTTTCAGAGCTTGTGAACCAGAGTAATCAAACTCTCCGGCTTGTCCGATTTTCAAAGCTCCGGATCCTAGCAAAATAACCTTTTTAACTTTCTGTGATTTCATATATCTAATCTCTTAAAATAACTTTCACACAAAAAAAAAGCGGAGGTAACAACCACCGCAACAAAAAATCAATAGGAATAAAAAAACAATGCCTTTACATCATCCCAATTCTTGTATATGTAATGAGGTACGGACATATTCTCTTTTTTATTACTTTGATTCTAAATAATTCGTTTTTTTATATTGGGTGCAAAGTTACACTTTTTTTCATTACACTTTGCAAACGAAAGATGAATTTTTTTCAAAAAAAATTACAAAGTGAGTGTTTATCGGACTTGCATGAATTTTTCTTTTTTTTACCCTATTATTTTCTCTCAAAATGGTTTTTCATCTTCCTTCTTCTCAACGAGTCAAAAGTTTCAACTCATACTTCTCGTCGAAATAGGCATCCCAATCCTGACGAGCATTCATTCCAATCTGCAATCCGTAGAAAAAGGTGCCATTGCGCCGACTCTCTCGCATCTCATCCAACAAGGCTTGCTCCACCAACGGAATCTTGAAATCACTAATCCACAATACATCCGAACTCATATAATCGGCATGATGATGCAATAACTCAAACATCTTTATCATCATACTTCGCGCATTTGTGTCGCCCGACGCACTCTTCTTGAAATAATCAAACAATCGCGCTCGCTCCTTCTTCACATCTATTGGATAAACTGATACAGAAAATGAGAGCAGATATAGATCTCGTCGTTGCCTATCTGCTATCTCCAACAATCGCAACAGCAAAGAGTTGCTTATCTTTTCTGGTTCCCCAATCATGCTTCCTGATGTGTCCAAACAGACTATCATGGGTCCCTTACGCTTCGCTGGCTGAGTGACTAAATGATGAATGGGTTTGTAAATCTCACTACGATATGAAAAGGTCTGCAGACGATGTGAGGCATACTTATAAAGAAACAAGTCTGACAACCGTTCATCCGAAGCTTGCGCCACCTCCAACGGCAACATCGAATTCAAATCATTACCCACTGTCACCCCCGACACATCACTCTTGGAGGCATGCGTCATCTGATATACCTTCCCACTGGAAACAGCCATCTGATGATGACTCTCCTCACTGGCTATTCGTCCCATCTTATTGGCTATCTGATTCAATACCGGATATCGCTTCTGAACCTGTATTATCTTACGCAATCGCTCAAACAGCGTTGAGTTCCATATTCCACTCATGGCACTCCACGCTTGCAGGAACTCTTCTTCCGAAATCTGATTTCGCTTCACATACTCCTCCACCTCCTGCATCGAAATCCTTGTCTGTCTTGCTACCGACGAAGATCTCTCTGCAGTCTCATCACGACACTGCCGCATCACCTGCCTCATCTCCATCTCCTTCCAGTCGTCTAAGAAATGCTGCCACAAAATATCATCCGAAAGATTCTCCTCCTTCTGAAACTTCTGACCATAATAGGAGGTGAACCCAGGATTGCGTTCCTCTACCTCCTGCATCAATGCCCGCCATCCGTCTTGCCGCTTATTGAGTTCCCACTCATGCGCCTCCTTGATCTTATTTTGGATGGATTGGTTTCTCGCAAATTGATATTGATACATCTTCAATTGTTGGAAGATGAAATCGAGCGTGATATTATAAAACACGGCAGACTGCACACTGTCTTTCAACACTCTGCCACGAAGCCATGGGTCGCGCATCATAGACATAAGGTATGCATAAAGAGGATCACCCGCAAAGTCGGGATTATCCTCCTTGTCATATATGCCAGCCTCAACAAACTGATCCAACAGACTGACATAGATTGCTGGTGAGGTCACATTCTCATCACTCGCCATACTCTAACTTTTCGATGTCAATTCTCAAATAGGCAAATTGCTTACGCAATACTTCACACATATATTGCAACTCCGTTTTATCTTCTTTGGAAAGGAACATATTAGACTGCAACTCCTCCGAGAAGCGACTTACCTCTTGCACCTTTCTCTCCAATGCCTCGTAGAAATTACGACCTGATGGCTTAGGCAATGATTCGACATTGATATCAGAGAGTTGCGGACTCTTTGACTTCTCAATCTCATAACGCACCCCGTTGACAAACAAATACTGACCTTTCCGATAGATAGTAATCTTCTCACTTTCCGTTTTCTCACCTCCATAAGCGGAAGAGACTGCATCACCCGCATAGTTACGAATCAACATATTCTTAGCAGAGGATGGATCTTTATACAGAATCGCCTGTGTCGGCGCATTCATCGGATCATATTCTGGCAAATTACGGAAATCAACAGCAAAGATATAGGTGTGACCAGTTCCATGATTCAACACATGATAGAAGAAGTGGTTGCACAAGAGCAATCCCTCATTCCGACGGTCGCCTCTTTTCTTATCAGCCTCAACACTAGCTCTCACCTGCACAATCTTCAAATCAGAAGAGACAGCCTGTCGCAAGGATTCTATCTCGTTTTCAAATCCAACAAAGAGCGATTTCTTCATAAAATCACGGACAATCTCTTGTTCCTCAGGTTCATTCCACAAGCAACGCCATAGTGGGAAGAGATCAGAAGGCATCACCTGCTCACGCTGATGCATGTAGGCTGAGGTGCGCAAGAGTTGCAAAATCTTTTTCCATCGACGATCGCTTACATAAATAGCACGTCTGCGATCACGATCAACTGAAAGCTGACTTCGTAGATAGAGGATGCTTGCCAACACTTCCGGAGAACAAGCTATCTGTGGAATCCGTTGCTGTGCCTCTTCATACTCTTGTTGCGTGATAGGGCAACTCACCAACACTTTGTCGGACGTCTCCGAATCCAACAGCATATCCACAAACAACTGTTGGTCTTTGACACAGCCCGAAACAATTCGGATTAGAAAACGATCCCATAATGCTTCCAACCCCTCACCTTCCGTAGGCAACTCATTACTTGCACCAATCAACAATTTAAGTGGCAACTGTATCTCATGGTCACCATTCCGATAGGTTTTCTCATTGATGACCGTCAGCAGCGAGTTTTGAATGGCAGGACCCGCCTTCCACACCTCATCGAGGAAGACAATCTCGGCAGATGGCAAATAGCCCTCCACCTTTCGTTCGTACGTATCTGCATCACGAAGTTGTGAAATACTCACGGGACCAAAAATCTCATCCGGAGTAGAGAACCGAGACATCAGGTATTCGAAAACAGAAGCATTTTGGAAAGCACATTTAAGTCGGCGAGCTATCAATGACTTCGCCACACCCGGAGGACCCAAAAGCAAGACACTCTCACCTGCCATGGCAGCCAAAAGAGCCAGACTAAGTTCCGTGTCTTTTTCATATACATGAGCTGAAAGCTCTTTTATCAATTGCAAATACCTATTCTCCATAATACATACACGTAAGATGTGACCGCACAAAATTATACAAAAAGAGAAAAACGACGAAAACGAGAAAGAGCACATTCCTCACATTGCGCATAAAAAAACGCAAACACGTCACGAATAACTTTCCAATAATTTGGGGTAGTGATTTTTTTCGATTAAATTTGCAAAATCTTAATAACAAGAGGTTGGGTTGAGTAGTTCAATGGATAGAATACGGGTTTCCTAAACCTTAGATCCGGGTTCGATTCCCGGCTCGACTACAAAAAGAAACAACATTAAAATCCGAAAGAAAATTTAGCGACAACATCACAAGAGCATTTCTTTTGAGGAGGGTTCTTTATTTAAATAACAGATCATATGACAGGAAACGGGAAAAAGAAAATAGTTATTTTCTCTCTGGCAATCATTACTGTGATTGTCGGTGTTTACTTCTTTCACTCCAAAAGAGGATACCAAGAGGGGGATATTCTATTTCAAGTATCGTGTAGTCGGCAATCACCCTTCATCCAGCAAGCCACCGGTTCAAAATGGTCGCATTGTGGCATCGTCGTCGAGAAGAATAAACAATGGTATGTACTAGAAGCCTCCAATGTTGTTAAACTCACCCCATTAAAAGCATGGATCAAAAGAGGCAAAAATGGGGAGATGAAAAAATTACGAGTATTGAAAAAGCCTATTAAAATCAAGTACGAAAAATACTTGGGCAAGCCATACGATCTTGCCTTTAAGTTTAATAATGGGAAGTGGTATTGCTCTGAACTTGTTTATGATATTTATAAGTCTCAATTAGGGATAGAGTTGTGTCAGCCCAGAAAAATCAGTTCGTATAAAATTGACGGGTTGGAACATGTACTTAAAAAGAGAGGTATGAATCGTAATCAATTGGTTGTAGCACCATGTGACCTACTAAACTATTAAATACAATTGCAAAATGAATAACCTATATAAAATTCTTTCATTTCTATTTCTTTTAGGAATATTTTTTTCTGTATGTGCGCATGATTACATCATCACGTTTAAGCCAGATGTTAAGTTTAGGAAAAGTGAGACTCCTGGTTTTATGAATGCCTATTGCGACACATCGGTTGTTGAACTGGCTAAAATAGAAAATGAAGAAAACAGTGAAGACAGCGTACAGATCGATTTCTATCTGGATATGGATTTCCCTGCAACAGATGACAATGAGTTTAATTCCAACCTGTTGGCTTTGATCGATTCTGCATATTTATCCAATGAGTTTTTTGTTGATTATAGTAATTATTACGAAGATTACGATAACAATCTTTATATGGCTGATTCAACAATAATCAAAGTCACATCTTATAATGACAGCACTTTGTCAATGTTTGTTGAGAAATACTGTGCAAGAAATTCCGAATGGCGAGAAGAAAGACGTGATTCAATAAATTTTGACAAAAAGACCAAAACTCGTTTTTATAAAGACATTAATGATTCTATCTCAATGTGGAGTAAGTCTGGGTATGATGGTGAAAGTTATTCTATATCTGATTATCTGATTACGGTTCATCATTATGTGCCTGAATCGACTTGGGGTACTGGGGCATATTGTGGGAAAAGTACAAAAACCACCATAGTAGACAGGAAACAATGGACTCCTATTCTCCCTAACGAAATTGTTTGGTGCGACGAACCAATAAGTTATGAATATCGTCACAATTCTTTTCTAGATTTTTTGATGACTTTGGAATTGACCAAAGAGTGGGGATGCGCGAATGGTGATTCTGCGGCAAATAAGAGATTTGATGTCTCAAAATGTCATGAGAATCATTGGTATATTGATACTGATGATTTAGGCACGGCTGCTATCGGTGCTTATGAAGAAGGTGTGACAATTTATTTGGAACGCTGTCCGGGATACAGGTGGTATGAAGCTCCTGTCAGTTTCACCTATGACGAGATATATGAGTTTTTGATACCGGGCACCGCCGTCTATGAAGCAGCTGAAAATTATTGTAAGACACATAAACCCACACAATTCGATAAGGAGTATTATGGTGATAGCGATTCATCGAGAGTAAGAAGTTTATATATCGATTTTGATACTAAGTCTATTGAGACAACAGATAACATCTATGAGATTTCATTTCCTGCTTCGTTACAAAAAGCAAAAAAACTAAGCAAAACTTGGTGTTGGGTAGATCCTCAATATCATAAAAACAAATATAATGAAACAACACAACGAGGGAAAAATAGTAAGATTCCCAAGAAAATCAAATACGAAGGATTTCATCATATTTCTGAAAATGGCGATACAGAAATATCCGTCAGAATTTTCACCAACTTGGTTAAGGACTATCCTGAATTAATTCCAACGTTGACTACTTCCACCGATTGCTTAAACCCTGATTTTCATGTGTATGATCTGCCTGGAGAAAAACTTTCAAAGCAATATATCTATAGAGGTATTGACACGGAAAGCAAAGACTTGATTGAGATTGACATCCGATGTTTACCGGAAAGAGCATTCTACTATGAAATTGCTTCGTATATGATGTTTAATTGTTTTGATCTTGAAGAATATAACGAGCATTACATGTTGAAATGATGATTTGAATAAATCAAAGAGAAATAGGAAACACTATAAAAATGCGGAGGCGCGAGACCTCACGTCTCCACATTTTAATGATATTCTGCATCTGGCTCCCTAACCATAGAGACATCCACTTTATAATAGGTCGGAGCGTAGTCGCTCTTTTTCAAACACATCGTCATGTAGACGGGAGCGTATGTCACTTTGCCCACCTCTTTCAGATTGTCGTTGCAGAGCACAACAGCCTCCTGCAGATCGTAGTCGGGACAATCCATGATGTTAGACAAGGCACGGTGCACTTCGTAGTCTTTACCTGATTTCACCTCAATCGGCAGGATCCTGCCATGGTATTCGATCACGAAATCGATCTCACCACGTTTTTTATTGTTGTAGTAGAAAGGTTCAAACGAATGGGCTATTAATTCCTGTGCGACGGCATTCTCGTATACAGAACCAAAATTGATGTCTTTGTCTCCTTTGATGATACGGAGTTGAATTCCGTTGGCATATTGAGCGGCAAGCAAACCAATATCGTTGAGAAACAGTTTGAGCAGATTTCTCGACATCGACAGTTTAAGCGGCATCTTCGGTTCTTCCACATTGTAGACAGGAATTGCCACACCTGCGTTTTTCAGCCAAAGGAACCCGTTGTGGTAACGATCGTATTTAGCATTTTCATTGAGGCTCTTCAAAATGAATCGTTTATTCTTCTCATTCAATTCAGGCGGAATCAAATCGTAAATATGATTGATCTGCAACTTATCCTTGAAGTCATATTTAGTGATGTCTCGTTTGTAAAGAGTGATGATATCCCGTTGCACAGCCATTACTTCCTGAAGATTATTTGTCTTCAGGTATCTCTTCACCGCTTCTGGCATTCCTCCCACCACAAGATATAATCTGAACAACTCCATCATTTTCTGATGGATGAATGAGTCGACAGGAATACGGGAATCCCACGATTGCTGCAGATGATCAATCACTCTGTCGCCAATGCCTACTGCACGTATGAATTCTTCAAAGTCGAGAGGGAACATCTCCTTGACACTCATGTAGCCCACAGGTTCGGAACGCAAATCTGTCAACTCTACACCAAGCAAAGAACCACTCATTATATATTTGTAAGAACCATCTTCCACAAGGAATTTTATCGCTGTCACTATTTCCGGACAAGCCTGCACCTCATCAAAAAATATCAATGTCTCACCTTTGATCAACGGTTTTTTAGTAGCCGTAGATATGAGTAACAAGATATCTTCTCTTCCATTCGCTTTTCTAATTGCTTCGGCAAACTCTTGGTTTTCCACAAAATTAAACTCCACAAAGCTCTTGAATTTTTTTCCAAATTCTCGTATTGCGAATGTCTTTCCTATCTGCCTTGCTCCTGTTAGAAGGAGTGCTTTTTGAGATGTTTTGTAAAATTCATCCAAGTATTTCGATATATTTCTTTGAATCATAATATTTTATCATTTTTATACAATATCATTACAACCTAAAATTTCCATTTTTCCAGGCAAATTTCATTTAAAATTTCCACTTTTCCAAGCATTTTTCTACTTATTTTTTCATTTTTCAAAGATTTTTTTGTTCAAAATCTCCACTTTTCCAAGATAAAAACAGTAAAAACTTCCACTTTTCCAAGAAATAAATTCAAAGGACTCTGTGTCATCTTTGATCAAACCAGACCAACAAGAAATCCCCAACGAAAAATATTCAAAAAATTTTTAAAAAAGATTTGGTGGTATCAAAAATGAGTTCTACCTTTGCAACGCATTTGAAAAACGAGGTGTAGCGCAGTCCGGTTAGCGCATCTGGTTTGGGACCAGAGGGTCGGGGGTTCGAATCCCTTCACCTCGACAAGGCTGAAAGAAATCTTTCAGCCTTTTTTCTTTTTAGGGCAGATTCAGCAATTATTTACTTCTTTTCAATTGCACATTATTATTTTTTAAACTATTTTTGCAATTATGGATGTGCCTCAACACATTGTGGACATAGCCAACGATTATCGTAAAGATGAATAATTTTATGAAGAAAATTGCATTACTCATAGTTTCAGCAGCCCTATTCTTTAATACTGCATGGGCTGAAGAGCAAGACAAAAAAGAGGTTTTGAATTTCGGCGTTGAAATCGGTGTTCATGCGCTTACAAAAGATGTCACTCCCCCAGAAAACGTACGATTTGCAGAATTGGGAGTCCATGCATATTATATTCCATGGAACATTGGCGCTGTGACAGAATACCTCTTCGGAAACGGAATGTTTGGCATAGGTACAGGATTGAGACTTACTAGCTACACTGCGTTTTATGGTAGGAAAACCTCTTATTTTGAATGGAACATGAAACCAGAATCATTAGAGGGAGACTACATCAAACTTCATAACATTAAACAATCAAACAACTATCTGGGATTTCCTGTTTTATTCCGAATGTTTTTTGTTCCTCAATCCAATATCGTCAGACCTTATTTCAAACTAGATTTGGCATTGAATTTCTTAGTAGTGAATAAAAACACCATCAATTTCGTAGAAGAGGATACTCCACTCACTTATGTCGACAGAATCAACGAAAACTTAGGAACCCCCGAGAAATTCAATTCCACCCTTGATTTTGCTCTAGGTTTGAGAGCAGGAAAAGATCCGTTCTACGTCAATTTGGAAGCTCACTATCCCTCTTTCATTCTAACGGACAGTCCTGTTTCCTTCTTCGAAACCGAAGATCTAAACATGCTGAATCTCGGTGTCAAACTGATGATTCAAGTGCCTATCCATTGGAGTGAATACAAAAAAATACCACAGGAAGACAAAGAAGAAATCAAGTCTCAATATATCATCAACGATGACCTCATCGAACAACAACCTGCAGAAGACGACTCTAACGGCGTCTTCACACCCGACGACGAAGATTGATAAAAAAAATTGGGCATATTATCTTAATCACACTTGGCGTTCTTATCCTACTCGATGTGATTTTGCTGTTTTCTCTCAACACATCTTTCGTTCAGGAGAAAATAGTAAAGAAGGTAACTTCAACTCTTTCCGAAAAAACAGGGACCAATATTGAAATCGGGCACATCCAGCTTGACCTCTTCGACGGACTATTCCTCGAAGACCTATTCCTCGAAGATACCCACCACGACACCTTGGCTTTTATTCATCAACTGAACGTAGACTACTCCCTAAAAAATATATACAGACATAAAACACTCTCCCTTAGCAGAGTGGCTATACAGGATTTTGTTATCAACCTGACAAAAGAGAACGACTCAACCGACTACAACTACCAATTTTTAGTCGACGCCTTCTCATCTGATAAACCTGACACATCCGCCTCTTCGCCATTTCAAATGGAAATCGGGCAAATACTTCTGATCGATGGCGCCTTCCGCCATATCATCAAAGACGCTGAAAAAACAGATGGATTCTTTAATGCTAGTGACCTTCATGTAGATAGCATCAACGCTAACCTTTCTCTCGGTCTCTATTTGCCTTCTTTTATCTCCAGCGAAATCGAAAACATATCCTTGAAAGAAAAAAGTGGACTAACCCTCCGACACATGGACGCCGACGTCACATTTCACCTCGACTCCCTCATCTCCATTCCTTCTTTGATACTGGAGACTCAAAACTCACAACTGTCGGGCGATTCTATCGAATACCATCTCTCTAATCAGGAGATATTCGCTAAAATCACAGAGTCCTCCATCGTCCCCTCCGATTTCAAATGCTTCTCATCTGCCATTGATTCACTATCCTCTCCTATCACCGTGAAATCATCGGCTCACATCCTACTGCCTTCCATCGAAACCAACAATACTCAAATCGATTACCCTAATGTGCTAAGTCTCTCTGCCAATCACCTGAGCATCGACGATGTCAACAACTGGCAAACATCAAACCTATCAGCCATCATCAATCGGTTAGAGGCTAATCGTCAACTATCATCTGAACTGAAAAAAACACTGGGAATTGAACTGCCAACTGTGGTGGACTCTCTTCTTCCTTGCTCTGCTTCCCTACAACTGAACGGTTCGTTGCCACAGTTGAAAGAAGAACTGACATTAGAAACGTCTATCGGAAGTATCAGCACTGCTGGCAACACTTCTTATCTGCATGAGCAAGGAACATTAAACTCAGACAACAATTGGTCAATCAACATCACAACACTAAAGCCCATCATCCACTCTGACATGGTGGAACATATCAATGGACAATTGGAAAGTTCACTCGCATGGAATCTGAAAAAAGGCGATCCTATCATCCGCCTTTCCTCTCTCTTCCCGTCTATCTCCATCAATCATTACAATTACGACACCCTCAGACTAAACGGTGTCTACAAGGGGAAAGAAGACCTCACCATAGGTTTATCATCTCCCGACCCCAACTGCCACCTTTCCCTCAATGCGAACATTAAAAACCTAATGACAGACGAAATGCAATCTGACGTCACACTCGACATCCGTCACATTGCAACTGAAAAACTACACCTAACAGACTCCACCCAAAACATAACCGTTCAAGGTGCATTTAAAGTGAATGGCACCGGAATGGATTACAACCAATGGAACGGAAACATCGAAATTGACAGTCTCATACTGACCAACAACGATGCCCACTACGCAATCCCCTACATCAAAGTAAAACAAGAAACACAAGGAGAAAACAAAAAAATGGCTCTCAACACCCCTTTCCTCAACGGAAACATGCGCGGTGTTTTCAAATACGAAGAGATATATCCTTGTTTCATCAACGTGATGCAGAAATATCTTCCAACCTTTTTCAAACTGAAGCAATCAACAGAAACCAATACAAACCTAGTCTTTCAATTCGACATCAGCGACATAGACTCCCTGATGAACTATCTGAACATCGATCTTCACACAAAAGAGAAAATCACAATAAGTGGAGAATTAAACGAGAAGGAGAACTCCTTGAAAATGGATTTGAACACGCCTAAAATCATCTACAACAAACTAGCTGCAGAACCATCAAGAGTTCATTTTTCTTCTCATAAAAGAAACAACACACATGCTCTGATTGGATCCATAGAATCTAAGATTCAGCCCAACAAGGACGATTCGTTCAACACTTTATTTTCTGGAAAGATAATCATTCGAAACGACTCTGTTTATAACAACTTAAAGGTGAGTACGGCACCCGACACTGCCTTCCTGAAAGGTAATTTCTACGATTGTATTTCATTCCATCCATTGGGTGAAGGACAATATAAAATCAATGTCAACCTTTATCCTTCAACCATTCTTTTGCATCAACAAGAATTACAAAACAATGAGGCTCTTGTTCAACTGCTTCCCGACAAGATTCTTATCTCCAACTTCGGTTTGTCAGCCAACCAACAACACTTACTACTGGCCGACGGCATACTCTCCTCATCTTTGAACGATACTCTATACGTCACATTTGATGATCTGAACCTTCAAACCATTCTGGGATTGATGTATCGAAATGATATCCCTGCCGACTGCAACATCAACGGAAAGTTAAAAGCATGCGCCATCCTAGGTGAGAATTTCAGATTCTCCACCCGTGGTTTCAAAATGGATAGCATCCGATACAATGACATTGAAATTGGCAATATGAACCTATCTGCCGTTTGGGACAATGCCCGCAAAGGTGTCTTTGCGAAAATGAAACTAGACAATGGCAACCAACATCTTATGGACATTAAAGGTGTAGTCGAACCAGCCAAGCAAAAGATGAAAATGACGGCCTTCCTCGATTCCATCCCGCTACAATTAGCCATGCCATTTGCTAGCGAATATGTCTCCAATCTAAATGGAAACATTGGTGCCAACATAACAGCAGAAGGGGAATTCTCCAACCTAGACATCAATGGATATGTCTATTTGAAAAACGCACAAGCGAAGGTCAACTATACGGGTGTCACCTATTTCATCTCCGATAGCATTAAAATGAATGGCAACCACTTCTATGCAAAGAAGTTCAAAGTAAAAGATGATAACAACAACACGTTATTTTTCGATGGAGACATCACTCATAAGCAATTCAAGGCCTTCAATTACAAGATGCGCCTCAACATGAAGAATTTTGCTCTACTAAACAATCCAAAGAGTCGATCCAACATGGTATATGGAACCTTCTATGTCAATGGAAAGGATTTAGTACTACAAGGCAATGAAAATGGAGCCGAGATAACCGGCGAGTTAAGTAATGCCGAAGGCACTTCCGTCAACATCATTCTGCCAGAAACCGTCACTGAGACACACACCTACGACAATATCGTCTACGTAAAATCAGAGGTGGAGGAAGAGAAAGACACACTGAAAAAAGAGGTGGTTCATCCAAGCAATTTCGACCTCTATGCCAACCTGTCCGTCGGACTGACAGAGAAGGCCTCCTTCTACGTCAACCTTGCGGATGGAGCCATGATACGTGGCAACGGTAATCTGCGTGTTCTATACGAAGACAACGATCTTTACATCTACAACCGATTTACTGTTGATGATGGATATCTGAAAGTAAAACTCTCTGGATTACCTACCAAGAAATTCTCTTTCCAAGAAGGCAGCTATGTAGATTTCACGGGCGACCCTATGAAACTGAAATTCAATGCCACCGCCACTTATAGTCTGACTGCCGACCTGACCACCCTCAGCTCCTCATTCTCAACCATGGGAATAAAAAACACACATGTTCCTGTCAATTGTAACCTGATTGCATCGGACAATTTAGAAGACATGACCCTCTCATACGATGTAGCTCTGCCAAAGGCTGAAAAAGACATCCAACAGGCAGTGACAAGCATCATCAATACAGATAATATAAAAATCAAAGAGTTCGCCTATCTGATTGGTGTCGGCATGTTTAGCGATCCAAGCAATGAGGTGCAAGGGAATGCCCTCATGTCATTCGCATCCTCCTCTTTGTCTGCCACCCTCAACAATGTGTTAGGCAAATTCCTTGGCGAGAAAGTGACCATCGGCACCGACATCAGTTCGTCCGATAACAGTTCCGAATACGACGTGGGAGTTTCCGTCTCCACGAAACTAGCGAAAGACAAACTATTGGTCAGCACTAATGTAGAGGTGCAGAACGCAGGTGGTGAAGATGAAAACGTCATGGCCGACTTCGATGCAGAATACCTCCTGGGGAAAACCGGTATGTTCCGTATCAAAGCCTACAATCACTCCAACGACGACTTCTACAGACCAGCTAACAGTACCACACAAGGTATTGGTATCTCATTCGTACGTGAATCGAAAAAAATCAGTGAACTGTTCAAAATAAAAAACGAGTTTAACACTCCAAAAAGGAAAGAAGAAAAGAAAGAAAAAAGAAATACTAAGAAGAAAGATAAAACAGGAAACGGTCAGTCGACCCAAACAAACTCAACGTCAAAAAAGGAGGAGGAAGAATGAGCAATAGATTCATATTTATAATTTTGATGATCACCGCACTGCTGTCGGCTTGTTCCTCCACTAAATATGTGGAAGATGGCGACTACCTCCTTAACAAAACAAAGATTAAGGTGGAAAATGGCAATGTGCCTGCCGACCAACTATACGACTACCTATATCAAAAACCCAACAAGGATGTCTTATTCATTCCGAAAATGGGACTTCACATCTACTCTCTTTCTGGCAGAGACACTTCAAAAAAAATCAACCGTCTTCTTCGTCGAATGGGTTCAGCCCCTGTCATTTACGATGAAAACCTAACATTAAACACAGAGAAACAACTTACAAAGAAGATGAAGAACCTTGGCTATCTCAACGCCGAAGTGACACACTGCACTGACACCTCTGAGAAAAAGCTAAACATCACCTATTGCATACGTCCGAAAGAACTTTACACGGTAAATTCTCTTGACACAAAGGTGGAAACCTCCGATATGAGGACACTTCTAAAAACTCGTTCGGCAAAAAAAATATTGAAAATCAAAGAGAATCAACCTTTTGATGCTGAAACGTTTAACAACATGTCGGTAGACCTTACCAATCTCTTTTGGAACATGGGTTACTACTATCTGACAAAAGACAATTTCTACTTCCTAGCCGACACCTCGATAGGCAACCACAAGGTGGACCTCACCCTTGCCTACAGAAAGATTGCCAAAGACTCACTCGACGAGGATTTAAGTCTTCGCCGATACACATTTCGCAACGTCACCATATCCAATGAATATGGGCGGGATCTTCCACGTCTGAAACGAAAAAAATCAAAAGGTCATCGTCTCTCCGACCGATTAAAAGATACAGTCATTTACAAAGGGGTAACCATCATCAACGGGGAGGAGGGACTCATTCGTCCTTCGGTGCTGTTCAATAATAATTTCATCCGTCCTGGACGTTTCTATAGCGACCGATTGGTTGACAACACCTACAATTCCATCAACGCACTAAGTGCTGTTAGTCAGGTCGGCATTCAACTGGATCCTGTCGACTCTGCGCAAATTGATGCCAAAGTGACCCTAACCCCAGCCAACCTCTATTACTTCCAGTTTGGTATAGATGGTACGAACACTGCAGGCGACCTAGGAGTCTCCAGTACGGTCTCCTTTCAACAGAGAAATCTTTTCAAAGGGTCGGAAGTACTTAGCCTCAAACTAAATGGCGCATTTGAGCATATACGAAGTCGGTCAGAGTCTGTCGATGCCGACGACTACATTGCCACCGATAATTATTACGAATACGGAGGTGAGGTCGCACTCACCATACCAAGAATCATGTTAGCTCTCCTTCCCGAGCGATATCGTAAGCAGGTGGGAGCCTCCACCACCTTCTCACTAGGTGCCAACTGGATGAAACGACCCGAATATGACAGACGATTCCTGAGTGCAGATTGGAAATACAATTGGTACACAAAACGCAAAAGGATTCACCACACATTCAATCTATGCAACATCAACTATGTTGTCTCTCCTCGCACCTCCAAATGGTTTCAAAACTATCTAGAACGCAGTGGAAACGAACTGCTGAAAGAGAGCTACAAAGACCAATTCATCACCCGTTGTTCCTACTCCGTAGTCTACGGAAGTGATCTATCATCCGATATACACAAGAAAGGATGGACCATTCGAAGCGAGATCAGTGTGGCTGGTACCGTTCCCTACCTTGTCTGCAAGATAGCCCATACAGAGAAAGAGAACGGCGTTTACAACATTATCGGAACCCCATTTGCACAATATTCCAAGGCCACTTTTGATGTGACCAAAGCATTCTACGTCAAAGATAAGACACAATTGGTAACACATGTCGGATTAGGCATTGCCCTTCCATACGGCAATTCAGACATTATGCCTTACGAGCAACGATTCTTTGCAGGAGGAGCCAACACCGTTCGTGGATGGGACACCCGCAGTCTTGGTCCTGGAACATTAACCGGAGGAAACTTTATCTCACAGACAGGCGATGTAAAGATGATTTTCAACTTTGAATACAGGCAACAGACCAACACGTTCATAGATTTAGCAGCTTTTGTTGATGCTGGTAACGTCTGGACCATCAAAGAGTATGAAAAGCAACAAGGAGGAATGTTCTACCTTAATGAATTCTACAAACAACTAGGATTATCGTGGGGTATCGGTATCCGTCCTAACTTCAAGTTTATCATCATACGATTGGATGCAGGTATGCAGATTTATGATCCATCCTGCGCAATAGATGAACGATGGGTGATTACAAAACCATCATGGGATCGTTGCAGTTTGCACTTCGCTGTCGGATATCCGTTCTAATAGCATTATTTAACTACCACAGCACGAACACTAAAACATGTAAATTAAAACTCGATTTTTCCCCTAACATTCATCCACAACAGTTACCGTATCTTTCGACATCAGCTTCCTCAACTGTTCGGTTTCACCCACCACCCAGACGAAATCACCTTCGCAAAAGAGTGTTTGAGCTTCTGGATTCATCGTGGAAACACCGTCATGTTCAATTCCGATCACCATACATCCCTTATTCTCACGAATACCCGATTCACGCAATGTTTTTCCCACAAATGGCGAGTCGGCTGTGATTTCAAACTGTTCTATACTAACACTACGATTATTCTCATCATTCACCTCAGTCTCCAAATTAATCTCCTTTTGGAAACGTTCCAACTGTTCATCCGTTCCCAAAACTAACACCTTGTCCAACGGGAAGAGCTGATTATTACCGCCAGGAATATTAATGCGTCGATTGCCACGTAAGATGGAAACGATATGAACGCCATACCGTTGACGATAATTCAATGTCTTCAACGATTTACCCACGCAATCCGCATTCTGTTGAACCACATAATCCACCAAGTGAACATCAAACGAAAGCAACTGAGAGGCTAACACCTTTTTATAACCAGCATCACGTACGTTCTTCTTATCTTGTTCATATTCGCGTGAGTTCAAATTATGCAAAAATTTTCTTTCCAAACG
Source organism: Paludibacteraceae bacterium (assembly GCA_017430235.1). Classification (GTDB taxonomy): domain Bacteria; phylum Bacteroidota; class Bacteroidia; order Bacteroidales; family Paludibacteraceae; genus UBA1181. Next base: position 42,725 of record JAFRNH010000098.1, read on the forward strand.
AATGGAGAAGAGTTTCAGTCGCTTCGAAACCATCATCATAACAACCAAGACGGAAGCAATGAAGACAAGCAATCCCACCTTCGCACTAAAGAATCTGCTTAATATAAAGGCTACAAAACTAAAGGCCAATGCAAATCGAAGGATAATCATAATCACCAAAGGGGCTCTGTTGAATCGGTTGGCAGCCCACAAATATTTGTACTCTGTCGAATGATTCTTCTTAGCCACCATGGCTCTCAACAATGGTGAGACCATAACGATTGTCAATCCAGCTGCCAGCAATCGTCCCCACACGCCCGACACATTTTTAAGTACAAACGGCATAATATAATTAGTGGACAACAAAATGATGGCCACTGTCAAAATGGAATAGACCACTACAATACGAGCCACCTGAAGCAACAGACTACGCCACAGGCTCTCGCTACGTGCCGATTTTCCAGCGGAAGCACGTTTCTCAAGATGATTCTTCCAACTCTCTGGCAATCGTTTTTCAAGAAATGCATAGGCTGGGTCCGTCAGTTTCATCATGTAAGGGGTGATAAAGATGGTTATCACAGAAACTGCCACGATAACTGGATAGATGAAATCATCAATGATCTGCATGCGCGTACCCAACATGGCAATGATAAAAGCGAATTCGCCTATCTGAGTAAGACTAAAACCCGACTGAATAGCCACCTTCAAAGGCTGACCTGATAGAAGAAGTCCCATGGTGGCAAACACCAACTGTCCCAACACAACAGTAAGCACTAAAACGATTATAGGAACGATATATTCACCAAACACCGAGAAATTAACCATCATGCCGACAGAGACGAAAAAGATAGCACCAAACAAATCCTTAAGCGGACGAATCAATCGATCGATGCGTTCCGCCTCCAACGTCTCCGCCAAAACAGACCCCATGACAAATGCACCCAAAGCTGATGAGAATCCAACCTTCATAGCAAAAAGCACCATGCAGAAACATAAACCTAAGGCAAATATCAACAAGGTCTCGTCATTCAACACCCGTTTAGCTGCCCGTAGAACAATCGGAACAATATAGATTCCTGCCACCAACCAAACCACAAGGAAGAAGATGAGCTTTAAAATACTATATATCAACTCCGTACCCTCCCTTGACTTACCCAAGAAAATCGTAGGAATCAAGACCATCAAAACAATTGCGATCAAATCTTCAAAGATAAGAATGCCAAAAACGATCTTAGTGAATTTCTGACTCCGCAGTCCATTATCATCAAAAGCTTTTACGATAATGGCGGTCGATGACATCGAAATCATACCTCCTAACAACGCACTGTTAACAAGTCCCCAACCCAATGCCAAACCAATCAGGAATCCCAACACAATCATAAAGGAGACAATAACCAACGCCGCTATGATAGCTGTTCGTCCCACATTCAGCAATTTCTTGAAACTGAAATCCAACCCCAAACTGAACAATAAGAAGATGACACCAATGTCGGCCCATGTTCCTATGTCTGAAGCGCCAGAAACAGTTGGCGTCAAAGTAATTTGAGAACTCACCAAACATCCCGCCACGATATAGCCCAAAACGACAGGTTGCTTCAACCATTTGAATACAATGGTTGTCAGTCCTGCACTAATCAAAATCAGGGCCAAATCAGATAGTAGTGGCGGTATATTCATATAACTCAAGCATTTTGTTCGATTCCTATACAAAAGTAAGTGATTTATCTTAAAAAAAGAAATGGAAGAGCGATTTACAATGTAATTTCACATTTTTATTTCGCGATTCTCAGTCTCTTCTTTCCTATCCTATCATCCGACTTGCCAAAATTTAACAACAATTATAAAAATGAACGTTTTATTCAAAATTCTTTAACACTTGAAATGTTAAATTCTTTCTATATTTGCAAGCATGAAGAAATGGACAATGATAGTTTTACTCTCCGTCATGATACTATCTTTTTTTAGTTTGATGGGGTTGCAAGCTTACTATTTGAAACTCAATGCAGATATGCGTGAGGATCAATTCAGTGAGGAGGTAAAACGTTCGTTGTATGAAGTGGCGCGATTATTGGAAGAGGAAGAGACACTACAATATTTGAATAAGAATCTGACCACCCCTTCATCCAAGACCCGTATCATACAATCCACTACAGCATTTATGTCTGATGGGGATGTCCAAATGCAAAAGATGAGAAGTATGCGCGACTCTTCTCAAAAATATTCCACTGTGAGAGTAAAGACCAATGTATTCATCTCCATGAAACACGGATCCAACTCCATTCAAGAGTCGTCGCGCATCATGCAGAACAAACTGAAAGAGCGATTCCTACACAATCGTGCCCTATTGGATGACATTCTAATTCGACTGATGAGCGACACCTATATTCGTCCCATCGAAGAACGTGTTGATTTTCTCACACTGAATGAAATATTAGATCGAGAATTAGAGAATAACGGAATTAACACCACCCACTATTTCAGTATCATCAATAATGATGGAAAGGAAATTTACAGAAGTGCCAATTTCGACGAGTACGCCTCTGATGTGGAGTGTTACAACCAAATTTTATTTCCTAACGATCCGGCACCACAATCCAACTACATCAAGGTGTTCTTTCCAACCAAACAAAAGTTTATCACCTCCAATAGTTTGTTCGTGCCATCCATCTTCTTTACGATTCTGCTATTGTTCACCTTTGGGTTCTCTTTGGCCATCATCTCACGTCAGAAACGACTTTCTGAGATGCGTACCGACTTCATGAACAACATGACGCACGAATTGAAAACGCCAGTCTCCACAATCTCACTGGCTGCCCAGATGCTGAATGACGAATCGGTGCCCAAAACGCCAACCATGGTAGGACATCTATCCAAAACCATCAAAGACGAGACCAAACGACTCTCACAACAGATCGAAAAGGTGTTACAAATGTCTATTTTCGAAAAAGAGAGTAGCGCGCTGAAACTACAGGAAATGGACATCAACGAGATGATTCTAACCATTGCCGGCACATTTGCCATCAAGGTGGAAAACACGGGAGGAGACATACAAACAGAGCTTTACGCAGAAAACGCCACCGCATTAGTCGACGAAATACACTTCACCAACATTATTTACAACCTGATGGATAATGCGGTTAAGTACTCTAAAGGAGCGCTCATTCTTCGACTAAAAACATGGAATGAGAAAAATAAATTGATGATTTCGATAGAAGATAATGGAATTGGTATCAAAAAAAGCAATTTAAAAAGTATATTTGACAAATTTTACAGAGTACCAACTGGAAGCATTCACAATGTGAAAGGATTCGGACTTGGTCTTGCCTACGTGAAAAAGGTGGTAACAGACCATGGAGGAACCATAAAAGTGGAGAGCGAACTAGATAAAGGTACGAAGTTTATTATATCAGTACCCTTAAATAATACCCTTAAATAAATAACGTTATGGACGAAAAAACAAGAATCTTATTATGCGAAGATGACGAAAATCTCGGAATGCTTCTTCGAGAGTATCTTCAAGCAAAAGGATATGAGACAGATTTGATGGTCGATGGTGAAGCTGGTTACAAAGCCTTCATCAAAGAAAAGTATGACTTGTGTGTGTTTGATGTGATGATGCCTAAAAAGGATGGTTTCACATTAGCACAAGAAATCAGAGAGATTGATACAGAAGTGCCTATTCTCTTTTTAACTGCCAAGACACTCAAGGAGGATATTTTGGAAGGATTCCGTATCGGTGCAGACGATTACATGACCAAGCCATTCAGCATGGAAGAGTTGCTACTCCGTATAGAGGCTATTCTTCGTCGCGTAAGAGGTAAAAAATCAAAAGAAGAGACCTCTTTCCAAATGGGTAAATTCCTCTTCGACACACAAAAGCAACAACTCTCTATCGGTGATAAAGTAATCAAGTTGACTACAAAAGAATCAGAACTATTGGCTCTTCTCTGCAATCATGCCAACGACGTATTGGAACGCAACCACGCATTGCGCACCATTTGGGATGAAGACAACTATTTCAACGCAAGAAGCATGGATGTCTACATCACCAAACTGAGAAAAATACTGAAAGATGATCCAAGTGTGGAAATTATGAACGTGCACGGAAAAGGATACAAAATCATCTACCCTAATGCCAACGAAAATTCAGCAGATTAAAAGATAAAAAAAACCGACAATTTTGATTGTCGGTTTTTTTGTTTCTATCCAACAGAATCTTTAATCTTCTACATAATACTTGTTCAAAAGTATATGAGCAGCCAATCCAAGTATCATAATGACACCAGCTGTACCTAATGCTGAATTTGACGTAAAGACTCCAAAGAAATGTAACAGAAGAACAAGAACACCCAATAGGACGATCAGAACTCCTAAGTATCTCATTAACTTACCCATTTTATATATTTTTTAAACGTTTATAATTTCACTTTATTCCAAGTTGCAAATAACGGACATTTTTTTTGTTTTTGGAAATTTATTTGACGCTTTTTTTGAACATATTCACTCTCTTCCATCCGACAACACCTTAATTTTTCACAAGGCGGGAAATCCGCATTCAAACCTGACTCTCAAAATTTTCGCATACTTAAATGCTATTTCTTTGTTTTTTAGAGAAAAAAAAACTAAATTTGAGAAATTTAGACTATATCATTAGAATAATCTGTTCTAAATTGAGCGTGAGATAGATTCATTTACAGTACTTCATCAGAAAGCATATTATAACCATGAAAACAGAAAAACCGCTTATATTGAGACTATTGCTTTGGCCATTTTCCGCTGTTTACTGGTTGGTAGTGACCATTCGTAATTTGTGTTTTGATGCAGGAATCTTGCCATCAAAAAAATTTGATGTGCCTGTTATTTCCGTCGGCAATATTACTGTAGGGGGAACGGGCAAAACTCCTTTTACAGAATATTTAATTAAAATGTTAAAGACCGACCATCGCGTGGGGGTCTTGAGCAGAGGATATAAAAGAAAAACGAGCGGATACCAACTGCTTACCGAAGCATCCAAACCTTTGGAAGTGGGAGACGAACCTTATCAGGTGAAACGGAAGTTCCCCGACATCATGGTGGCTGTCGATGCCAATCGTCGAAGAGGTATGATCAATATGTTACAAGAGCCTTACAACAAGCCCGACCTCATCATCTTGGACGATGCCTATCAACATCGCTATGTGACCCCAGATCTGTCCATCTTATTGGTAGACTACAACCGCTTGATTACGGAAGATCACCTCTTGCCAATGGGTGAACTGAGAGAACCTGTTGGTGCAAAAGACCGCGCCGATTTCATTGTCCTGACTAAATGTCCTCAAAACATGCCTTCTATTGAATACCGAATTATTCAAAAGAACTTGGGCGTTTATCCTTACCAATCTCTCTATTTCACCACACTGTATTATGGCGACCTGGTTCCCTTGTTCCCCAACTCCGTTCATGTGCCATTATTAAAAGAACGATTGGAGAATAAATACACCATTCTAGTGGTGTCGGGCATCGCCTCTCCTCGTCCTTTTGAGGAGCATGTACGCTCCTACTCAAAAGAGATTGTCACGCTGAATTATGCAGACCATCACAACTTCTCAAAAATTGATTTTCAAAAGATTGAGAGTGTGTTTACTGAGATGAAAGAAAAGGACAAATTAATCGTAACCACCGAAAAAGATGCTGTCCGTATGGTGAATCATCCTGATTTCCCTGACAGTCTAAAGAAATATATTTATTATATCCCATTGTCCATTTGCTTCTTAAAGGACAGTGGCGAGGATTTTGACAAAAAAGTGAGGAGTTATTTGGACAAAAACAAATGCTTTTCACAAATAATCTCCTCGAAAGAGTAAAATAAGATATTGTTGAATTAAAGGTGAGTTCTATAAATCACCGTTTAAATAAAAGTTAGTATAAATTGTGGGTTGATAAACTTTTCCAAAACCCACCTATAAAGAGTTTGAGTTATGAGTTTGTTGGAAGAGATCAAACGTTCGAATGCATGTCTGAAAGAGCGCACAAAGTTGCGTCCTCGCATTGCGATTGTGTTGGGTACAGGTTTAGGTAGTTTTGCCGATAAGATTAATGTGGTGGACACAATACCATATAATGAAATTCCTGGATTTAAAACGAGTACGGTTCAAGGTCACTCGGGCAAATTATTGTTCGGTACGTTGGATGGCATTGAAGTAATGGCGATGCAAGGTAGACTTCATTACTATGAAGGCTATACAATGCAAGAAATCACCTTCCCCGTTCGTGTAATGAAGGAATTCGGCATCAAAGTGTTAATGGTCTCCAATGCAGCAGGAGGTTTGAATCCTGATTACATACCAGGTGATATTATGATTATTAAAGATCATATCAACCTTTTCCCTGAACATCCTTTACATGGTCCAAATATCGAAGAACTAGGTGTTCGATTCCCTGATATGAGCAATGCGTATGACAAAAAACTGATTGCCTTGTCTGATGAGATCAATCAGAGACTTTCGCTGAACCTCAAGAAAGGAGTCTATGTAGGCACACAGGGACCTACCTTTGAAACATTATCTGAGTATCGTTACTTCCGTATCATTGGCGGCGACTCCTGTGGTATGTCGACCGTACCAGAAGTGATTGTAGCCAATCACGCCGGACTTTCCGTCTTTGGTGTCTCCGTCATATCCAATGTGGGTGTAGATGCCAACCTAAGCAATGTAACGCACGAGGAGGTGCAACAAAACACGTTACTGGCGCAAGACAAACTAGCCGTTCTCTTCACAGAGATGGTAAAGGCTTGCCATAAAATTGTATAATACAAATAGTGTATAAAATCTACGGATGGCATGGGAAGAATGTTGTGATCTCATGCCATCCGTTTTTTCTATAATATGGGAAATCAAACCTATTTGTTTGATTCAGATTGATGCATTACACCTCGTAATCCATGCAAACGCGCAATTTAGTATTAGGACGAACTGCTCCATTAGCCACAGCCACATGTTTAGGGTGAACTGCATAGCCTTTCAATGCACTAAAGTCAGTAAACGAAGAGTCTAACATCACATCCGCATTGGAAGTTTCCAATCCATTAATGTTGACCTTGATCTCTATCAAGCCATCAATCTGACCTGCCAATCCTTCCAAACCTTCTTTTATCTGTTGTTTTACAATCGTTTTTTGTTCAGCAGAAAGTTCCTCTTTCAACTGCCATAAAATCACATGTTTTACCATAATTATCTCAATTTATGTTTTAAGTAAAATTTCTTTACGATAAAGAAGAAACAAGCCACACCTATCAAATTAACCAGCCATGCAGCCCAAAAGGCCTCATGATAGCCTAAATGGCGTGAAATAAAGCCACCAGCCAATATACCTAGACCTACACCTATATCCCACGAAACGAGGTGGGATGAGTTGGCTGTACCTCGTTGGGAATGTTCAGCCAAATTCAAAAACATTGTCTGATAGGCAGGAAACATGTGTCCGTTTCCCAATCCGATGATAAAAGCAGCCCCATAATAGCCTATCTCATTGTGCAGTGCTGCAAAAAGCAGATAACCGAAGAGAGATACCAAACATCCCAATCCAGCGTTGTGAGCTACCCTTCCCTCACGAAGAGAACGCGATCCCAAAAGTCTCGAGACAATCAATCCGATAGCCAAGAGCATAAAAAAGAATCCCGTACCCTCTTTAATGTCCAGTTTCTCTTGTCCATAAATAGCTACATACGTAGAAAGCACTCCGTATGAGAAGGCAAGGCAGAGAAAACTAACAGAGACTTTCCATGCTGAAGACAAGAAAAACCGATCCAATGATATCGGACTCTTTTCCTTTTTTAATTCTTTAGGGGGTATCTTGACGGTGGAACTGACTAAAAAGCCGATGAATGATGTTCCTACAGCCGCTAAAAAAATCAGATTGAAGTTATTCGTCAGATGATATATCCACAAGGCGATAGAAGGACTAATGGCAGTAGCGATGTTATTGCTCAACCCGTAGTATCCTATCCCCTCTGCTCTTCGAGATGATGGCAACACATCGATTGCCACCGTACTATTAGCTACAGTAACCGAACCAAAAGGGGCTCCATGCAGCGTACGAACCAATGCGAATAACAAAAGGGTACCAGCTACAATATATCCCGTAAAAAAGAGGAAGAAAAGGAAATAACTAATCAACAGCACCTTTTTGCGGGGGAAACTATCCACAATATACCCACTGAACATTCGAGACAAAAGTGCCATGATTACATAACCAGACAACACCGTCCCGATTATATCATTATTGGCTCCGAATCGTTCCTTAAGATAGATGGGCAATAAAGGCATTAAGAGCATAAAAGAGAAGAATATCATAAAATTGGCTACCCAAACTTTTATGTAATTCCGATTCCAAAGTTTCTCTTCCTGCTCCAACATTTAATTAATCATTAAAATCCTCAAATACATCATCATCACCTGACGATACGCCAGAACGTTCTTTCTTGTTCTTCTTGCCCGTCATATTACCAAAGTTATAAGAGAGATTGAAGTTGATTGTCCTACCACTCCAGCAAGATTCTGAATATTGATAGAAATCCTCTCCCCAAGTCTCAGACTTCCACTTCCTTGAATTAAGCAAATCTCTTACGGAAAGCGTTGCTATCAGCTTCTTCTTTAAGAACGGCTTCTTCAACCCCATGTTAACATAGTAACTACTCAACGATTTACCTTGTACTGTAGCTCTAGGAGAGCGATAATTTCCTGTTATTTGCAGGTTGAAGTCCTTAGGCAAAGAGAAATCAACAGAAGTCTGAGCAGACCAGCTAAAACTTTGCTTGTCTTCGATAGTAACATTTACCTCTGTTAACGAACCATTCATTTTCGTGTTGATGTCATAATTACCTCCGTTCAATTTGTAATAATACAAATTCAAGTTTGTTGTGAGGTTGACAATATTCCAATGATTCTTCATTATCAATTCAAGACCCGTCGAATGAGAGGTGGTGATATTATCAAACGTACTGATCATGGCTTCTGTCGACATCCAGCTATAACGTTGAATGACATCCTGCATCAATTTGTAATAAAGGGAAGCCATAAAGGTATGTTTGTTAAAATTCTTCACGTAGTTAAACTCCATCGAATTGGTAAATTCAGGGTCTAGTTCTGGGTTACCAAATGAGATGTTGGTGGAGTCGGCCACATTCACGTATGGGTTCAACCAATAACGACGCGGGCGACTGATTCTGCGCGTATAGCTCATTTGCAACTCGTCACTATCTGATAGCTTATACGAGAAAAAAGCTGTTGGGAAAATATTGAAATATGGTTTTTTCGAACTCTTTTCTCCCGTGGTGTTTAATGACCAATCAATATCTGTCAACTCTCCACGTAACCCTAATTGCATAGAGAATCGATGGAAGGTATTGCCATAGGAGACATAACCTGCATATACGTTTTGATGTAGTTCAAAGTCATTGTCCAATTCATGTTGTGGAGAGAACTCCTGATCTTGATATCTTTTAATGGAAGAACTAACATCACTGTATTGATTTTGGAAATTAAGTTTCACTCCTGTTTCTAGTTTGGAAGTGGACGTTAAAGGATTCACATAATCTATCTGCGCATCAAAATTACGATTATGGTTTTTGGTTTGTTGGTTTTGTATGTAATCCATACTTGAGATGGATTGGTGGGTGCCATCGAAATTCTTTTGCTCATAATTTCTTTCACTATCAAACTTATTAGCAGAGAAAGTGAAAGAGGCGGATAGAATGTGTTTTTCTGTAAAAGAATGGGCATAATCAAACACGAGATTAGTCATAAGCCGATCGTTATCCGTCGTGGAGTTTCTCTCCTGGAAAGAGTTGAATCTATCCACTCCCATTTCTCGGAATCCTTTGTTGTAGTCGATGAACTGGTCACGATTTCTTCCTCCAATTGTAAAGAGACCTGTGAGGCCTATTCTGTTGAGAGAATCAATCTGGCAATCTGTTCCCATTCGAAGAATGCCAGTATTCATGACATGGTTAGTCTCATTATCCTGATTCATCAGCAAAGTGTCAGCATCATACGTTTCACGTTCTGTTCTACCATTACCGATGTTTTTACGATTAGTATACCCGACATTTGCGAAGGATGACCATTTACCTTTCATAAAGTTAATGTTAGCACCGACATTTCCTCCAGGTTTACCACCCCATGGATAAGAGATACCTGCAGAGACAGAGCCATAGTAAGATGCTTTATTGTCTGATTTCTTCATGACAATGTTGATAATACCTGCTGAACCCTCTGCATCAAATTTGGAAGATGGGTTGGTGATCACCTCCACTCGCTCTATACTTCCAGCAGGCAATTGCTCCAAGATTTCACCTCTGTTCTCATCAGATAATCCAGAAGGCTTTCCGTTGATGTATATCTCTACGTTCTCATTGTTTCGCATCGAAACATTACCCTCTACATCCACCTCTATGGAAGGAATCTCTTTCAACACTTCACTTGCCGACATACCTTCAGAAACAGCGCTCTCATTTACCAAGAAAGTTTTCTTATCTATATCCACATTGAGCGTTGACCTTTTAGCGCTTACCTCAACGGCAGTAAGCAATGCAGCATCTTCTTGCAAGATGATTTTACTGTATTTCCTTGTCGGTTTCTCTTTCGTAAGCACCACATCTATCGTTTTTGTCCTGAATCCCACATAGGTGATTTCAAGTTTAAAGTTGCCCTCCATCAGATCCTTGAGTTCAAAAAAACCATCCATATCAGTAGCATTGCCTTTGAAAATGGTTGTCTCACCAGACTTATACAAGACAACAGACGCAGATGGGAGAGGCTCTCCACCTGCATCTACTATCTTACCCGATATTTTATACTCTTCAGCATGAAGAGTAACTATACTGAAAAAGATCAGAATAACCGTATATACTATTTTCGTTCTCATAGGCCCAATTCTATGTTTGTTGTTATAAGTTGCGTTCTTTTTGCTTACGATGATACCTTCGTGTTGTCCGAGCCTTCTGATTCCGTTGCATTCGTATCACTTGTTTGATCCGACTGCGCAACATCATTAGGCATCTCTTGTGTTACTGAGTTTTCCTCTTTATCCCCTTTTCCTTTCTTTGATTCGCTTTCCTCACTCAGCTCTTCTGACCTTGATTTCCAAGGACGTTTACCAAAGATACGTTCCACATCATCTGCAAAGATAACCTCCTTTTCAATCAGCTGATTAGCTAATTGTTTCATACCATCGAGGTTCTCTCTCAGAATTGACTTAGCACGTTCATATTGTCCTTCAATCAGCTTTTTCACCTCATCATCAATGATCTTAGCCGTCTCCTCACTATAAGGTTTGCTGAAAGAGTATTCAGAAGCTGCCGAATCGTAATAGGAGATATTGGCCAGTTTGTCGCTGAATCCATAATAAACAATCATCGCATAAGCTTTCTTAGTGGTGCTTTCCAAGTCGGCAAGTGCACCTGTGGAAATCTCATTATAGATAAGTTCCTCCGCAGCACGACCCGCCAATGTGGCGCATATCTCATCGAGCAAATGGTTGACCGTAACATGTTGATGTTCCTCTGGAATATACCATGCCGCACCAAGTGCTCTTCCTCGTGGCACAATAGTCACCTTCACCAATGGATTAGCAAATTGGAGTTTCCAACTAACCGTCGCATGACCTGCCTCATGAATGGCTGTCGACTCTTTTTCAGCTTTTGTCAAGATAGCATTTTTCTTTTCCAAACCACCAACGATACGGTCTACCGCATCAAGGAAGTCTTGTTTCTCCACCGATTTCTTTTCTTTACGAGCTGCTATCAAAGCTGCCTCATTACATACATTAGCAATATCAGCTCCCGAGAAACCTGGCGTCTGACGAGATAGGAAGTCTACATCCACGTCGTCGCTAATCTTCACATTACGTAAATGTACGTTGAAGATCTCCTTACGATCATGTACATCTGGAAGGTCAACAGCAATCTGGCGGTCGAAACGTCCAGGACGAAGAAGAGCCTTATCCAAGATATCAGCACGGTTGGTTGCAGCTAATATGATGACACCACTATTCGAACCAAAGCCATCCATTTCGGTAAGCAATTGGTTGAGTGTATTCTCTCTCTCATCGTTTGAGTTCATATTCGGATTACGACCTCTTGCACGACCCACAGCATCAATCTCATCGATGAATACGATACAAGGAGATTTCTCTTTTGCTTGTCTGAACAAGTCGCGCACACGGGAAGCTCCCACACCCACAAACATCTCCACAAAATCGGAACCTGACATTGAGAAGAATGGCACATCAGCCTCACCGGCCACGGCCTTTGCCAACAATGTTTTACCTGTTCCCGGAGGGCCCACTAGCAAAGCGCCCTTAGGAATTTTTCCTCCCAATTCTGTATACTTATCAGGATTCTTAAGGAAGTGTACAATCTCCTGAACCTCTTCTTTTGCTTCTGAAAGTCCAGCCACATCCTTAAAGGTAATCTTATTATTAGTATTGTTTTTATCAAATAGTTTTGCTTTTGATTGGCCCACACTGAAGATACCACCACCTCCAGGTCCGCCACCCATTCGTTTCATCATGAACATCCAAAATGCGACCATAATAACGAGAGGAAGAATCCACATCATATAATTAGAGAAGTCTGGCGCCTCTTCGAAGAAGATTTTTGTCTTCTTGTTGGATGATTTATCCCATTCTGTCACATCTTTAGAAATTTGTTCGGCTGAAGGTATCTGAATCTGAACGATAGGTTTACGTACAAATTTTGCCGAGTCTTTCCCAAACACTTCAGCTATTTTCTCAGGTACAATCTTAACCTCCGCCACATTCTGGTTACCAATGACATTGATGTTTTCAACCGCACCAATTTCAATCAAATGAGGAATGTCACTATAAGAGAATTTCTTGGATTCAGACGAATCACCGGAAAACATTATATAGATTAAAAATCCGAAGATGAGTATGTATATCCAATTCAGTGAGAATTTGAACTCTTTTCGAAAGACTGGTTTTTTATTGTTATCTGCCATATTCTATACTGTAATTTATTTAGGTGGATTCTATAAATTCATTTTGTATGATTTTTGAATTGGTCCCGATTTTCCATTTTGTAAAGACGCAATGCATTGCGTCTCTAACACCGAAAAAAAATCAAAACCCCCGAAAATCAAATGGGTGGATTAAAGTTCATCTGGATATTCCGTGATGACGGCATCCTCCCACAGGTCTTCCAATTTGTAGAAGTCTCTCAACTCAGGTTGGAACACATGAACTATCACCTCACCATAATCAAGTGCAATCCATTGCGAATTAGCATATCCATCCGTTCCGAAAGGTTTCACCTTGATTTGCTCACGCACATAATCCTTTACAGAATCGGCAATGGAGGTTACATGAGTGTTAGATCTTCCCTGACATATAACGAAGTTGCGAAACACATAATTGTCTATCTGAGACATATCTACAGCAACAATTTTTTCGCCTTTCACTTCGCGAATACCTTCCACTATCTTATCAACCAACAAAGCGGTCTCATCCAAAATTTTCTTTTTTGCCATATTATTTGTTCAATAGTTTATGAATAGCATTATCCACTTTTTCGAATGTAAATTCCTTCATGGATTGCTTCATTAAATCTTGTATCTTATCATTGCAAAGGTTGCCAATGCTTCCTTCGTGTGTATGATGAATGTTTTTATTTGGTTTGAAATTACCTGCTTCAATATCCAATCCCACCTTCTTATAAGCATCACGGAATGGCATACCCTCCACCACAAGACGATTCACCTCTTCCACACTAAAGATAAAGTCATATTTAGGGTCGTCAAGAATATCCTCCTTGATTTTCACCTCACGCATGATGTGAGTGGTCATCTTCAAGCAATCTCGTAATTCATCAAACACAGGGATGAAAATCTCTTTGATGATCTGCAGATCACGGAAGTAGCCAGAAGGCAAGTTGTTCATGATCATCATAATCTGCTGTGGTAATGTCTGTATCTTATTACATTTCGCACGAGTCAATTCAAAGACATCAGGATTCTTCTTATGTGGCATGATACTAGAACCTGTCGTACACTCATCGGGCAGTTTGATGAAACTGAAGTTTTGACTTGTGAACATACAAGAATCAAAGGCTAGTTTGGAGATGGTAGCGGCAATACCAGCCAATGCGAATGCAACCGTTTTTTCTATTTTACCACGACCCATCTGAGCATAGATGACATTGTAGTCCATCGAATCAAATCCGAGAAGGTCAGTTGTCATCTGACGATTCAAAGGGAAAGAAGAGCCATAGCCTGCAGCCGAGCCAAGCGGATTACGATTGGTCATCTTCCAAGCAGCCAACAACAATGCCATATCGTCTACCAAACTCTCTGCATAAGCACCAAACCATAGTCCAAAAGAGGATGGCATGGCGATTTGCAAGTGAGTATAGCCAGGCAATAAGACGTTTTTATATTTGTTACTTTGTTCAATCAACACATTGAAGAGTTCCTCCACTCCTTCTGCGATGGAACGAATCTGTTCGCGAGTGAAGAGTTTCATATCAAGAAGCACTTGATCGTTGCGTGAACGTCCACTGTGTATTTTCTTACCAAGATCTCCCAGTTTACGAGTGAGAAGCAACTCGACCTGTGAGTGGACATCCTCCACGCCCTCCTCAATTTCGAATTGTCCCGATTCAGCCAATGCATAAATGCTCTTCAACTCCTTTAGAAGGATGGGCAACTCATCTTTCCCCAGCAATCCAATCGATTCGAGCATCGTGATGTGTGCCATAGAACCTAGCACGTCGTGTTTCGCAAGGAAAAGATCCATCTCACGATCTCTTCCGACAGTAAAGCGCTCGATTTCTTCATTCGTAGCTTTACCCTTATCCCATAATTTCTGAGCCATTCAGTAACCTTTTTGTTTAACCGGTGAATTTACAAAACCCACCTTCTATTCTTTTTATAATCGTATCAATTAAAAAGCAAATGTACGAAAATTAATTAAGGTGACTCCTATAATATTCAGTGTTTTTACAAAAGTTTCGTAATGAAACATGGAATATAACTTTTTTTAATGTATGAATGCATAGTACGTTTAGGTCAATGTAAGTGATTTTTTATTACCTTAATATCATCAACAAGGCAATAAATATTTGCACTAATAAATTATCAAAATATAAAATTTCAATCTATTGCCTTTTTATAAGCTTAATGTAAGTTATTAAATAATAATAAAATATGACACAAAAAGGGGAAAAATCACCTCATATTTTATGACTCTACAAACCATTTTAGATACTTTTGAATTTATGAAGAAATACACACACGCATGGATAGCTTTTATGGCTATCAAAAGATTACAAGTCATAGCAACATCCGAGGATGATGCTATAACAAAAAATGTAAACGAAGAGGTAAGGAATCATGCCAAAACGCTAGTAAGATGGTTCAAAAACTATCGCGACTTCGTCATTGAAGGCGCATGGTATCCTGATGATGTATTCAAAGACATGAGTACGAGTCACATCGTCAAATACAAGCCTAATCCGAATGGGATACCATGTAAGTTTAGGAACCTGACATCCACCCATTCCATTGCAACTATGATGAGAAAAAAGTCTCCTCTCTACGATAAACCCTATACCATCACGCAGGGCAACTGTGCAGACAGATGTGAGTCAATCGCACACAGCATTGTGGATAACTTCAAAATGCTGCACGAAGAGGAACGGGGATGTCCACTTGTTCCTTCAAACAATCACATAGCCATGAGGTTCTTCATCTTGAGTCACTATGTGGCCGACTGCCACATGCCTCTGCACTGCGACGAACGTCCCTTCTCCGACGAAAAGGGTGTACATGGCGCCATCGAACAGAAATGGGAAGAGCAGGTGAAAGCATCATACGAATTAGACATAGACAACAAAAGGTTTTTCTACGACCCTAAAGGATACCCTCTACCCCTAAGTCTCTCTCCTCTTATGAAAAGTGTGGAAGAGGAAATTGCCTCCCGTCCATACATCCACAGCTGGGGAACAGGCAATTCAAGCACTTGGGACTATATGAGTGCAGTATCTCAATATTCTTATCTTTTTGCTCGCTATCTAGTGCCCGAATCTTTCAGTAACACACAAGGCATCAAAGAATTTATGAATCTAACAGAATGGGGATTACGATTCGATGATTACAACAAAATGATTTTTTGCGATGCGATTGACTCTATTGCCCGAATATGGCTCCATATATGGATTCGATACAAAAAATGGCTTAAAGAGTGAGGCCAACAAAGATTAGGCATATGATGAATTTCACAAAATAATTTCTACAAATTTATTACTTTTGTTACACAAACCTCTGATTTGCGTCATTACGCAGATTGAAGGCTTATCGGTTGTATTTTCTAAAATTACGTGTATGTGGTATAACTATTTAATTCCTCCCGTTGTAGGCGCCATCATTGGCTATTTCACCAACGAATTGGCCATCAAGATGCTATTCCGTCCGAAGACTCCTAAATACATCTTCGGCATGAGGGTTCCATTCACGCCAGGAATTATCCCAAAAGAGAAAAGTCGCATCGCCACCGCCATTGGAGAAACCATCAGCAAGAACCTGATGGATAAAGACACTATGACTAAAAGTCTGCTCTCCGAGGAAATGATTTTGAAACTGAGCAACGCCATCGACACCTTCGTCAACACACAGAAAGAGAATTCCGAAGACGTACGCACATTTCTTTCTCACTACATCAATTTAGAAGATATGGATAAGATGGTAACGGAGGCATCCGACAAATTTTCACAAAACATCAGTACCAAAATAGCCAATTCTAATTTGGGAGAAGAGATTTCCACGAAAGTGGTGGAATATGCCATGGAGCAATCCAAAAACTCCCTCCTGGGATTATTTGGCACAGACAAAATCATCCAATTACTATCGAAACCAACAGAAAGAATCCTAAGTAAACATATTGGAAATATTCTAAGCAACAATGCAAAAGAAATAATTAGTCCGATGGTAGACGGGCAGGTTAACAGCTTCTTGGAGACCCCTGTATGCGATTTCATACAAGGGAGAGAAGAGAGAATTGAAAAGATAAAAACAATGATTTTAGATGCTTATAAAAACATCATCTCCAATCAGTTGCCACGCATACTTGAATCTATCGACATCAAGAAAATCGTGGAGGATAGAATCAACGAAATGAAAATAGAGGAGACCGAACAACTCACATACGGTGTGGTCAGCAATGAACTACGTGCTATCGTGCTATTAGGTGCACTTCTTGGAGGAATTATCGGATTGGCCAACCTGGCCTTCATTTAAGGTAGGTTCTACGAAAACAACGCTCTACTTTACGGATACCGAATATGGCATAATAGCCTGATGGAAGTCGAGACGTTCTAATTTATTTAAGATCTCCTTCTCACGAGACAAAATCTCAGAATGAAACATTTTCTCATAACCAAGATGTGGCAACTCACTCAGTTGCTCAAATGCGCTTTTCAGTTCCGGATAAGATACCACAGCATAATTATCGCCCAACTCTGATAATTTAGCCGCATAGGAGATTGCATCCTTAAGGGTGCCCAACTGATCCACCAAACCAATATTCAGCGCATCTACTCCACTCCACACGCGACCTTCAGCAATCTTCTCCACCTCACTCTTATCCATATTCCTGCCTTCCGAACAACGAGTCAGAAAAGTATCATACACCTCAGCCACATGAGATTGAAGGACAGCCGTCTCCGTCTCATCCAAAGGACGAGTGAAATTTGAGAGCAAGTCTGCATAAGGATTTGTTTTCACCACTTCATGTTTAACTCCCAACTTATTCATCAGTTTATTGACATTCGGAATAACACCAAAAACACCGATGGAACCGGTGATTGTCTTCGAATCAGCATAGATATAATTAGCTCCTGCCGAAAGATAATAGCCACCTGATGCCGCATAGTCTCCCATACTCACCACCACTGGTTTCTTCTCCTTTAAAAGTTTCACGCCACGCCAAATCTGTTCAGCGCCATAAGCACTTCCTCCTGGAGAGTTGACACGTAACACAACAGCTTTAATCGTAGAATCGCTCCTTAAATTATTCAATTGTGAAATCATCTCAGAAGAAGAGATGCCATCCTTGTTTCCATTGTCAATTTCTCCAACCATATACAACACAGCTATCTTTTTAGGAGAAACTGAAGCTACGGTTTTCTCTATTTCCTGACTGCTAAAATAATCTGTCACAGAAACAAAAGGAACCTTATCGTCCTCTTTCAATGAGAGTTTTGTTTTCAGCACAGATTTAATCTCATCCGCATAGCAGATAACGTCCACCATCTTATACCCCAAAGCAACCTGTGGTGTTTGGAATGCCATCATCTGATTCGCGATCTCATTAAGCGAATCCTCCGATATCGAACGAGATGCTGATATATCCTTTCGCATGGAGTTCCACAAAGCATGAATCAAATGTTCCGTCTGTTCACGATTCGGAGCACTCATCGAATCGTTCGAGTATTGTTCAGTAAATGATTTATAGGTACCCACCTTAATCACTTGCATATCCACACCCAAGGTGTCGAGCAAATGCTTATAGAACATAGAGGAAGAGGCAACACCTCTGAAATCTAATACTCCCTGCGGATTGATGAAGATAGAATCAGCCACAGAGGAGACGTAATATGCTCCTTGCGTATAAGTACCCGAATAGGTATAAATAAACTTACCAGAAGTTTTGAAATCGAGCAGAGCCTTACGAATCTCCTCCAACGAAGCATATCCGCAAGACAAGACTCCTGGTTTAAGATAGATTCCCTTTATGCGATCATCTGTTTTTGCAGCCTTTACAGAGGAAAGGATAGACTCAAGCGAAGGTGACAATTCAGCATTTGATAACAACTTAGCATAGATATCTTCCTGACTTCTTTCTTCCATCGAACCCTCCAAAGGAATATATAAGATGGAGTTGGATGAGACTTTGGCTGGACTTGTAGATGAATAGATCATAGCAGTACCTATACCCAAAAGGACAAGGACGATGATCAATCCCGAAACAAGTATAGCACAAAGACATGCGAAAAAAGACTTGACAAAACTCATAATCGAATTTTTAATGTTTTACGCCTTATATGCTGTAATGACAGACAAAAGGATATAGAACAAAATAATGAATGCGAAACCTCCCAATTGGAAAAGAGCTAACAAGACTGCAGAACCAATGAGGAAGCAAAAGCGAACCTTATTGTCTTTCCACGTAAAATTCTTAAATTTCAACGAGAACATTGGTATTTCAGCCACCAATAAGTAAGAAAAGATGGCAACCAAAACCAACATCACAGGAAGATTAGACAGAATAGGAGCAACCATTCCTGGTAAATAATCTGGAATCAATTCCATTGGCATCATAGGGTCCGACAGAGAGACCAAAGATGCAAAGAAGATGGCATTAGCTGGTGTTGCTAAACCTACAAAAGAAGACTTTTGACGTTCATCCACATTAAACTTAGCCAATCGCAAAGCAGAGAAAACCGTCAAGAAGAAGGCTAAAAACATCACCCAATCATTGTCAGAGATAATATCAATATGTTTGAAAACTATGACACCTGGCACAAATCCAAAACTAATCATATCAGCCAATGAATCCAACTGCATACCAATAGGTGACGAGGTATGAAGCAATCTGGCTACCATTCCATCAAAGAAATCAAATAGTCCTGCTAATAAAATAAAGAGCAAAGCCCAAAAGAAAAAGCCGTGAAATGCAAAGAAAGAAGCCACACATCCAGAAAAAAGATTCATGCATGTAATAGCATTTGGAATATATTTTTTGATTCCCATTGTTTATTTAGTATTATTTAATTTTGCAATTATTGTGTGATTACCAACAACAGGCTGATGCATATTCACCATAATCTCAGCGTCTAACGGAAGGTATAAATCAACACGAGATCCAAACTTAATGAATCCTAATTGCTGATTGACATTACATTCAACACCCTCCTTTGCATACGTAACAATACGACGCGCAACAGCTCCTGCCACCTGTCTGACCAAAATCTGAACCTTGCTAGGAGTCTCTATCACTACCGTCGAACGCTCATTTTCCGTACTAGACTTTGGTAAGTTGGCACGCATGAAATTACCATCGTTGTGCACATAATATTTTATGGTTCCATGTGTAGGATACCAATTGGCATGAACATTAAAGACACTCATAAATATGGAAACCTGCATACGACGTTCCTTGAGATACTCATCCTCCATAGTGGGTTCAATCACAACCACAGTTCCATCTGCTGGAGCAACAATCATTCCATCTTCAAAATTTTCAAAAACTCTCTCTGGGTCTCTGAAAAAATTAACAAGAAACAATAGTAAGACAACAGAAAATATAAGAAAATAGCACGGCACGTTAGATGTCTCCCAACCAAAAATAATCAACAAGACTAAATTTATAGCCAAGAGGACCGCAGCCATCTTCAATAAAAATTTTTTACCTTCTTTATGTATTTTCATTACGATACAAATTATACAACAAAAATAATATTTTTTTCTTTTATTCTGTTATGATTACACTTAAATATATTAACAATTCAATAAGAGGAATGCAACCATACATAGTGCCGGCGCAGCTATGAGTGCACTGTCAAAACGATCCAACAATCCTCCATGTCCAGGGAGGAACACTCCTGAATCCTTTACACCGAGGCTTCTCTTCATCATAGATTCAACCAAATCTCCTAAGACGCCAAAGACAAAAATCATGACTGAAATGCTCACCCATGATATCCATGTGAAAGGAATGAAGTTCGTATAATAGAAAATCGTACCCGCCAACACTGCAAAAAGAAGTCCTCCTCCAAATCCTTCCCATGTCTTCTTCGGTGAAATACGTTCAAACATCTTATGTTTACCAATTAAAACACCACACAAATAAGCTCCCGTATCCGATGCCCAAATGATAATGAAGAACGAAATCAACAACTTGACGCCCCAGTCTGAAGTCGATTCAACAACCGACATCAATGAGAATGGCAATGCCACATATAAAATACCTAACAAAGAAAGTGACATATTTAATATTGGCTTCTTTTCATTTCGAAACAACTCCACGATCATTATAACAGATACATATATAAAATCAAGTGTCAACCATGCATAACTTCCTCCGTAGAAAAACACATAAAATACAGTGGTAAACAAAAGTGCACCTCCGACAACTGACAAAGGAACCAATACTGACACATTCTCTTCTTTGTTTATCAGAGCATAAAACTCTCTCAAACCAAAAATGACAAGTAATAAAAACAATGCTCCGAAATAAAAATCAGACATCCAAATGCATCCTATCATGACAGCTACAAATAGTACGCCCGACAGAAATCTTGTTACTAAATTTTTTATCATACCTTAATAATATATTACTACATTAGAATCCATCCTCAGATGAGAACTCATCCACATCGGAATCCTCTTCTTCAGAATTTTTCTTTTTCTTTTTCTTTTTACGTTCTTTCTTGCTCTTTTCTTCCTCTCCACTATCCGAGTCACTCACCGACTCCTCACTCGTCGAACTTGATTGTTCAACGGCTGGTGCTGGTGTAGACACAGGGGCTGATTCTGTAGGCTGACTATCTACGTCGCTATTAATCAGATTTTCCACCTCCTCTGCCTGCTCTTTCTTCTTACGAGACTTCTTCGACTTCTTGCTTGAGGTCTCCTCTTCTGTCACTTCTGTTGGTGGAGAAGCTTCTTGAGAAGCTGACGGAGTTGAAGACGCCGTTGGAGTCAACGGCTTCTGAACAGCTGGGGTCGAAGAGACTGGCGGTGCGACACCACCTGGCAGTTCAGGCATTTTTATTGCCGTCGAATCGTTAGTCTTACCCTTATTTTGTTTTTGCCACTCAACATATCGGATCATCTGATCCAGATTTGTCATAGAGACAGGGTCTGCCGCCACATTGCCAGAATGATCCATTCTATCAACAGCACCAGTGGAATCTGCCTCGTCGCTCCATATAGCAGCATCCAATGCATTATGGATGCTATCACGAACGGAAGCAGAAACCGCAAAGCTATCTCGCAATGCAACCAAACTGTCTTGCACTCGTGCAGCACTATCCTGTACACTCTTTATGGCGATGATTGCATTCAGAGAGTCGGTCAATGCCTGCTCCTCCATCTTCAACGTATCCTTGATCAGCAACGAATCGAATGCCGAGGCATCCAACTGTTCAATGATATGACGCTTGTTGGAGGTGTAGAATTTAATGCTACCCAAACTACCAGTAAAAGCACCCATACTATCCTCTTTCAGCTCTGTTGGCTTAATTCTAGCGATGATGGAACGTTGGCGTGTCTTTTTATGTTTAACTTTAATTTCTCCTGTTGCCAAATATTCCAAATTCAACTGGGTAATGACCGTATCCAGATATTCCGTCACCGGATAGTATGGCATCATTCCCGCCACAGAATCGACCACCTTGTTGAAGTCGGTGTGTCTATACTTCGTATTACCAACCAGCCTCATCACTCTTGCTGCCACCCAACGAGTTGTATCCGTTCGGTCATAGAATTTCTTTTTATGGAAATAACGGTGGTCAAAATAATGGATGAAGAAATCCAATTCATAGCGGAATTCAAATTTGTCCCTCACATAAATGACGTCATTCAGATAACGACAATTTGGCACCTTGATCTTCTGCAGAACAAATTCTTTCTTACCTTTTCCTTTTCGTCCTTTTCCGCTCTTTTCCAACTCGTTGATATCTCGGATATTCTGCAACTCCTGTTCCAACTCGGCAATTTGTTGAACCAACAGATTCGAGTCAATTTTCGAGGTCAGATGAATAACCGTATCAACGCCTTCGATATGAATGGAATCATTTTCATTATAATTGTAATCCGTCGAATCTCCATCGAAATTAGGCGTCTCTTCGTACATATCCTCATCCTCCAACGGGAATCCTTCCGAATCGAAATCCACCACTGGCTTTTGATTTTTCTTTCTAAGACGTTCCATCACATCTGGAGGCAAGTCCGTACTATCACGTTCACCTGTAACCATATCGAAGTCACCATCCAACATCAGCAAAGAATCACGTTCCGCCTGGTCGGCCATCAACATCTTCTGTTCCTGGATCTTCTTCATCATCTTTTTCTGCTTGCTAGTCAGATCCAACATGTTATCCTCAGCATCCTCCTGTTCCTGACGAATACGTTCGGCCTCCTCCATTTCAGCCATCTTTATGGAATCCTTCTGGAGTTTTCGTTCGTATTTTTCTTTCGCACGTTCCTTTTTGTTCTCTTCTTTCTCTACTTCCTGACGGTGTTTCTCCTTTTGTCCCACAATCTTTTTAGCAAGTTTGAGCGTAGCCTTTTCGACTTCCTCTCGCTCCTTGCGTATTTTCTCCTTCTCTTTTTCGTCAGCATTTTTCGAAGCTTCCAGTTCTTCCTGGCGAGCCTTCAATTCAGCCTGACGTTTTTTGTATTCTTTCAGACGTTCTTCTGATTCACGTTCTTTCTGTTCGCGCTCTCTCATACGCTCTTGAGACTCTTTCTTTTCTGCCTCTCTGCGCTCCATCATCTCTCTCTTCTTCTCGCGAAGTTCCATTGCCTTAGCCTTCTCCGCCTCCTTCCGCTCCTGTTCTTTAGCGCGTTGAGCTTGTCTCATTTCAATCTGTTTGCGCTTTTCTTCCTGACGCTTAGCCTTCAAACGATTAGCGATATCCTGTTCCTGCGTCTTATGCTGTTGTTCACGAATACGTTCTCTCTCCTTCAGTTGCTCCATGTAGGCACGTTTTTTGGCAGCAGCTTCACGCTGTTGCTGTTTACGTTGCAATTCTGCAGCACGCTGAGCATCCTTGCGCTGTTTCTCTTTCTCTTTCTGCAGACGCATTTTCTCCTGTCGAGCTACTTTTAGCTCACGCTCACGTTGCATTCGTTCCTGTTGAGCAGCCATTTTCTGAACCTGACGTTCATGTTGTTCTGCAAGACGAGCCTGAGCAGCCTCCTGTCTCTGTCTTGCAGCTTCAGCACGTTGTTCGGCTTTCAACCGACGTTGTTCCTGTATCTCTTGCTGACGAAGAGCCATGGCCTCTCGTTCTCGCTGACGTGCCTCTTGTTCTTGCTGGCGTTTCAACTTGATTGCCTCCTGATTTCTTCTCTGAGCCTCCTCGTATTCAGCTTTTCTTTGCTCCTCCATTTCATGCTGGTGCTTGCGGGTCTCATCTTGCTCTGCCTTTTTCTGCGCCCACAATTCACGCTCCTGTTGTACACGTTCCTGGTCTCGTTTGTTTTGAGCCTCACGAGCCTCTCTTTGTTTGGCTATGACTGCCTCATATTCTTTCTGTCGACGTGCATTTTCCTGTTTTTCCTTCTGTCTCGCAGCTTCAATCTCCGCCTTCTTCTTGTTCCACAACTCGGTATACTGATTCTTCATCTCCTCCTCCTGACGGATACGCATCTCACGAGCCTTCTGCTCCAACTCAACCGCTCTCAAGTAATCTTGCATACGTTGCTCACGATCTTCGTTCTTCTTCTGCTGATTTTGGGCATCCATCGCCTCCTTCTTTTGCTCCCATGCCTTCCGTTGTTGCTCCTTCACCTCCAACTCGCGCTGTCTGCGTACCTCACGCTGCAACTTCTCTCGTTCAGAAGCTTCAACATTCGCCTGCTGACGTTTCTGACGTTCCAATTCCTCCTGACGATGTTTCTCATCCAGCTCCTTCTGCTTAGCTGCCCATCGTTCTTTATCAATCTGCTTTAACTCAGCCTCACGACGAATACGCATTTCACGCGCTTGTCGCTCTTGCTCAACTATTTGCTCATACTCTTTCAGCTTTCTTGCTTGCTCAGCCTGCTCCTTCTGCCGTCTGGCTTCCGTTTGCTGCTTTTGCTGCTCCCACATGGCTTTTTCTTTCTGCTTGCGTTGTTCCTCTCGCAACCTTACGCGCTCTGCTTCACTTTGCTGTGCATCCTTTTGCGCCGCAGCTTCTTCCTTCTTCCGCTCATTCTCATCCTGCGCAGCTTCCTTCTCTGCTTGCTTCCTTCCCTTTAGACGCTCCGCCCTCACCCGCTGCTCTTCGCGATAGCGATCAACATCCGTCTGTGCGTACATCATCTGTCCCGCAAGAAGGTTAAATGCAAAAAGTATGAGCAATAAGCGTTTCAAAATCTATCTCCTTCTAACTAACTAAACTAATTTTATTCATCTTCCATCATCAGCCGAAAACTTGTTTATTGTTATACTTCGTATAAAACCAAACTTTCGGAAATACAAAGATATAAAAATCAATTGGATTTAACAATTATTTAGACAAACAAAATTAAGATTTTAAATTATTGACAATCAGGTAATTAATTACAATACAGCAGAATATTTCTTGATTTTTTCCGTCAGTTCGCGTTCTCTTCCCCCTAAACAACGGTCGACAAGCTCATGAAATCGAGCACTATGATTCATCTCAAGGGTATGACTCAACTCGTGTATCATCACAAACTCTATCAACTCAGAAGGCAATGTCATCAACATCGACGAGAGGTGAATACTACCCGACGCGGAACAACTTCCCCATCGAGTGCGCATCTTCATAACTCGACACTCCCGATAGTGAAAACCATGTTGCTCTGCCAGCCTCGACAACCATCCCGGCAACACCTTTTTTGCCTCGATTGTCATCGCATTCAAAACAATAGATTTCACGATGGATTGGGAATTTTCTGATTCTATATCCTCCTTCTCAGGACATCGAATGAGGAGCTTTCGTTCCTCTCTTCTCATAAACCCTAAAAACTTCTCTCCCCCATATCTGACCAACTCAACATCAAACGTATATGTAGATAACACCACACCATAGCCAAACATTTTTATCTTACTTTTTCGCCTTTTCAAATGCTCTCGAACCCATGCTCTGTGCAATTCGAAAAAGTTCAATGCCTTCCCTTTCAACCCGTATGGAGGCATCGTAATCACAACCTTCCCATCTGACAATATCTTGATACCATAACGCTTTATTCGAGCATTACTTCGAACCTCAATCAATCCAAATTCCTCATCCTCTATGATCATTTCTCCCATCCAATCTCTCTTTTTTCAAAACAAAATATACCGTCATACAAACGGCTCGTAAAAATAACACTATTTCTCTACATATCAGGAGGTAAGCTATGTATTTTTAAAAATTTCAGATTTTTTTCGTCTTAATTCTTTGTCGTTTCAAAAACTTTGTCTACTTTTGCATCCGCAATCAAAACGATGGTGCCATAGCTCAGTTGGTAGAGCAAAGGACTGAAAATC
>JAFRNH010000015.1 GCA_017430235.1 Paludibacteraceae bacterium
CATCTGCTGCAACATCTAATGTGTTGGTACCTCCTTCAACAAGAATCTCTTCACTGCAATCAACCCCATCGCCAGTCGTACCGGCAATCTCTAAAGCTCCTCCGTACATCTTCAGAGCATCTGCATTGATACCATCTCCCTCTGCTCCTACGATAACGATCTTACCGTTATATAGCTCAATGTTTTTGGATGAATTAATGGCATGTTTCTTATTTCCTTTGATGGATAACGTACCCTCTGATCCATCCTGATTAATCACCATTTTAGATTTGGTATAGAGTGCTGATTTCAGATTATTCGACTCGGAATCGGAAAGCATAGAGGATCCGATCAGATGAATATTGGCTGTATGTGATTCTGCATCTTCACTCTCGTTTACGACAATAGGAGCATTACTGTTTGATAGCGATAGGTTATCAAACACCAACGTAAAACCTCTGTCTGGAGTGATTTGGAATGAACCATTGTCCGACTCTCCACTCAGATAATAAACTATACCCTTCTGACCTGTTGATGGTATGACTATTACATCTGCTCCGTTTGTCTCCACACTAACCGAAGGATAGGGGTTGATGACCGTCACCTCCGATGCGTTATATGTAACAAAAACGGTATCACCCTCTGATGCGCCTGACTCCAACGTAAATGTGACACTATCGATGGATCCGATTGAATAGGATCGTTCATTTTTCCCCTCCACATGGGCATAACCTTCCTGAAAACGAATCGTATCAATGTCTGACAAATTGAAAGAGTCGGTTTGTTGCGTCACGAGGTGAAAATTCATCCGACTTTGCGCAAGCATGGCTAGTCCGACGATGATTGAAATTAGAAATAATATATGGCGTTTCATAGCTTACTAAATTTGAAATATGTATCCTCTATTTTTATAAAATATACACCCACTGCAAGAGAACTGAGGTCAATAGCCTCACCACTGACAACATTTCCCTGCAAGACCAGCTGTCCATTCGTATTATAGATCTGATACGGGAAAGAACCTTCCTGATTCATTCTGACAATCATATAATCAACAACTGGATTAGGATGGGTAGTAACTGAAAACGATGAGTTCAAGACCTCCATCGTTCCCATTGATGAGATCTCGACCGTAGCAAACTGCAACTTATTCACAGCCGACAACGGTTTCGCCATAAAACTCCCATTCCCAAGTGTGTCGAGTATCAATTGATTGTCGGAAAAATACATTTTCCCTCCATCATAAATAATGAAGGATTCGATGGAACCTTCTTGCTCCACCAACACTTGTGTTGCCGTTGCCGCCGAAACTGTCATCGTCATATTAGCAAAGAGCAACACAAATACGATTTCCAAGATTTTTCTACTTTTCTTGTTCATAACTCACATTCAGTTTAGTGTAATATATTAGTTCAGTGTAAGATAAGAGTGCACATTCTTATTCACGATGTAAAAGTAGAAAGACGAAAAAGAATCAACTATTTATTTCAACGAGTGGCGGATTTTTTCAGTGAACTTCATTTTTTCTCGAAGTTCATGTTTTTTTGTTGTTCATCAAATAAAAAATGAGATGGGATTTTTTAACCCCATCTCATAAACCTATATGTCTAACTTATGATTAGTAAATCAAACGTGTCAAAAGCATAGCGACAAGCGTGCTGACGATCACACAAATCAATCCAGGGATCATGAAACTATGATTGAGCAGATATTTACCGATGACAGTGGTACCAGACCGGTCGAAATTCACTGTGGCTATATCGCTTGGGTAGTTCGGAATGAAGAAGTAGCCATAGACACTTGGCAACACGCCCAACAATACCGGACCTGGAATACCCAAAGAATAGGCAAGCGGCAACATGGCAACCACAACTGCTCCTTGTGAATTGATCAATACAGAAACTGCGAAGAAAGCAAACGCTATGCACCATGGATATTCACTGACAATACCTGTCAACCCACCTTTCATCACATCAAGATAATTGGAGAAGAATGTGTCTGCCAACCATGCTATACCATAAATAGCAACCACAGCAACCATACCACTCTGCCAAACAGGTCCTGCCACCGCCTTTTTAGGTTCTGCCTTGCAGAATATAATCATAAAAGCAGCGGCGGCTATCATCACAATCTGAATGATAATATTCATTCCTAATGGTTTACCATCGTAAAACGGACGAATGTCATGTTTGATGATTTGCATAACAGAGAATAACACAATGATGGCTAATGCTCCTAAAAATATATATACTGCAGCCTTAGCTTGTTTACTTACCTCTTTATCGAGGACTGACGCTGTACTACCAAACATATATTCTTTCATCTTAGGATCCGCCAAACGTGCTTGAAACTGAGGATCCTTATCAAGGTCCAATCCTCTGTTGTAAGACCATGCCGCAGCGGCCATCAGTCCACAAATGCAAGCAGGAATAGTGACGGCGATGACACCTAGATTATTGACATCAAAACCATTATTATTGGAAATGACAACAAATGATGCTACCGCAGCTGCGATAGGCGAACAGGTGATACCCACTTGTGAAGCAATACTGGCCACACCACATGGGCGCTCCGGACGAATCCCTTTTTTCAGAGAAATATCACAAATGATGGGCATTAATGTATAGACAACGTGTCCCGTACCAACCAATACCGTCAGGAAGAAAGTACACAAAGGGGCTAGAATAGTAATGTACTTAGGATGTTTTCGTAGCAGTCTCTCGGCTATTTGAATCAGCCAATCCATGCCCCCGCTTGCTTGCATAATTCCTGCACATGTGACGGCTGCTATAATTATATAAATAACATCTGTAGGAGGATTTCCCGGCTTCAACCCAAAGCCGAACACTAAAATGGCTAATCCAATGCCACTGATGGCACCCAAAGCCAAACTTCCGTAACGAGAACCCACATACAATGCCAGCAATACCACCAACAATTGTAGAATCATTATTGTTATTTCCATGGTCTTATGTATTATTAGTTAGTATGAATTTCTCCAAAAAGAATTTTCAAAAACCAACTTTATTTAAGAATTACTAGCAAATTTAAAATATATTCTGACATTATCACATAAAAAAATCACCTCAGGCACAGAAATTTCATTTAACTTTCCATGCATAACTGAAGCCTATTCGCCTTAACGTACGGGCGAATTGCATTCGCCCTTTCTTCATCATTGCATTCGCCCTTTCTTCATCATAACATTCGCCCTTTCTTCATCATAATATTCGCCCTTTCTTCATCAACAATCTACTATTAACGCATGGAAATGATTAAAAGAAATAAGCCTTACTCCTCAGATGAATTTATCCTGCACGTTTTGAAAAGAATTTTCCAACGACTGGAATAGCCGACAATGGGAGGTCTCTCTTAATTATCAGTGCGACAAAGAGGCTGATCAGTATAATGTTTTGAGCATATTTTAAAACTCCCTCCAATGGCGACAGATAACCGATTGCCAACAGTGCTAAAGCAACTACAACGTACAGAAAGATGGACTTCAAATCATAATCGATAGGATAATATTTCTGTCCGAGGAAATAGGATATGAGCATAATCATGAAATAGCAACACAAAGAGGCAGCTGCCGATGCCATATATCCGAATTGTGGAACAAAAACAACATTTACAACCAATGTGATGATCAACCCTATCAGCGAGAGAATGGCTCCGAAATAGGTCTTGTCAATCAGTTTGTACCACAATGATAAGTTGAAAAAGATACCCTGAAACAGATAAGAGAAGAGAATGATTGGAACCACCTTCAGTCCTTCCCAATAATCACTGCGAATCAGGTATTTCAGCACATCCAAAAAGAAGACCATTCCCAACACAATCAGCAAGGAAAAGATGATAAAGAACTTCATCGCATCAGCATACTCGTTTTTCTTATCGCCTCCCTTGTTTTGTGCAAAGACAAAAGGTTCGTAAGCATAACGAAATGCTTGTGTAAAGACCATCATCACCATAGCAATCTTAAAGCAGGCTCCATAGATACCCAACTGAGTCTCCGCCTCTAATCTGTCTGGTATCAAATAAGGGAAGATAATCTTATCTATCGTCTGGTTCATGATACCTGCAACACCCAATATCAGTAGCGGTAATGAATAGCGAAGAATCTTATTCAATAGTGCACCATCCACAGAGAACCTAGCCTTTAAGATCTGTGGCAACAACATGAGAGTGACAGATATCGTGGAAATCAAATTGGATACAAAGACATACCCCACTCCATAATTTGGATCATAGAACCAATCGACCAACGATGGGGCATTCTCCAT
Organism: Paludibacteraceae bacterium; assembly: GCA_017430235.1. Classification (GTDB taxonomy): domain Bacteria; phylum Bacteroidota; class Bacteroidia; order Bacteroidales; family Paludibacteraceae; genus UBA1181. The sequence continues at coordinate 4,263 of JAFRNH010000015.1, forward strand.
CAACCATGGACAAATCAAAAGGAAGAAAATATTGAAGAAAATGTTGATCAGAATCATAATCAACTTGATGATCGCAAAACGTGTCGCCTTATTTTGATAACGCAAATAAGCAAACGGTATACATCCGAAAGCATCCAAGGCTACAATCACCGCCATCATGGAGATGTATTCCGGATGGTTGGAATATCCTAGAAAGTCTGCGATAGATTGGGAAGAGAGACAAGCCATTACAGCAAAAATCAGCGATGTGGAACCTACACACCATAACACAGAACTATAGACTCTCTGTGGATCCTCTTCCGTTTTGTTGACAAAGCGGAAGAATCCCGTCTCCATTCCATACGTAAGTATCACCAACAAAAGCGCCGTCCACGCATAGAGATTCGTGACGACTCCATACTCAGCCGAACTGGTTAAAATATATGTATAAAGCGGAACTAAACACCAATTGAGGAATTTACCCAAAATACTACTAATACCATAAATGGCGGTTTGCTTCGCCAAATTTTTCATCTCTGCCATATCAGTGACCTTATCGTAAAGAAAAACATTCGCAATTAGACCGACTACGGGTCTTCATTCATATCTATTAAAAACCGGGCAATAGTACTAAAAATTTCTAAGTTCTGCAAGTATAACCCAAAGGTATTTTAAGGTGAGTTCTCCCACACCCTTCTTTCCCATTTTTTCCTATCTTTGCGAAAAAAAACGATGAACAGCAAAAGGCATCTAACTTCACGTCTCTTATTGTTACTGTTTCTAATCACAGTCAAACCCGTATGTGCACAAATCAATGATCTGGAAAGAGTATCGCCCGAATCACAAGGGGTAGCTTCGTCTGACATTGAAGAATTATTCGATGAAATGGTTCATTCAAAGGATGGCGAGCCTCACGGCATCATGATTCTCAGGCATGGGAAGGTGATTGGTGAACTGCATCCAAAGCCTATTCTTGCCAACGAATCGCATACGATATACTCTGCTTCAAAAACATTTGTGGGCATAGCAGTTGGATTAGCTGTCGACGAAAAGAAACTGAAAATAACCGATCGCGTAGTCTCTTTTTTCCCCGATGAAATCGGCACTGTCTCAAAAGATTTGGCAAAACTAACCGTACGAGACCTGCTCGTCATGTGTTCAGGCATCAAGCGCGATTGGCAACTAAGAAGTAAGGAGACTGAATGGATAAAAGCCTTCCTAAGTAAGGAGTTGAAGAATCCAGGAGAGACCTTCGAGTATGATTCGATGGTGAGCTACCTCCTCTCTGCTATTGTGCAACGTGCGACAGGAATGAAAATGCTGGACTATCTGAAAGCTCGTCTCTTCACGCCCATGCACATCACAGAGGTGCAATGGGAGGAGAGTCCGGAGGGAATAAATACCGGTGGATGGGGACTTTACATGCAACTAGAATCGATGGCTAAAGTCGGCCAATTACTATTAGACAAAGGAAAATGGAATGGTCAGCAACTGATATCTGAAAAATGGATCAACGAGATGATGAAGGTTCATAAGAAGACGGGTATGGCATCCGACTTTGGCTATCATATATGGTATCAAGAGAAGACAAAAACATACAGAGCTGATGGTGCATTCGGACAATACATCATCATATCACCCAAAACGAAGATGGTCGTTGCCATCACGCAAGCAAATCGGGGCAAAGGATTGAAAGAGCAACTGATGGTCTACGACAAACTGATGTCTCGTGTCAGCGAACTCCCTCTGAAAGAGGGAAAGGCATATAAACATCTGAGAAAAAAAGAGTACACACTTCCAATCGTCGATGGAAAGGGGAAATCCAGTAACAAGGAGAAGTATTTCGGCAAAGAGATACCATTAAAGAAAGGGAACACTCTCGATTGGAAGAGCGTACAGATAAACAAAAAAGGGAAACAACTTCAACTAACCGTTTTGACAACAGGAGATGAGCGTTATACCATTAAGGCAGGATATAAAAAATGGGTCAGCACATCCACCAACGTATGTCCCCCATACAGCATCAGAGCCAACGATCGTTTTAGGGGGATTCATCGAGATTTTAACGTATCAGGTTGTTATGGATGGAAGACAGAAGACGAGCTAATCATTCGGTATTTGTTCACCAACTGGATCAGCGGTGGCGATCTCACCTTTCACTTGAAAGAAGACGGTAAATTTGAGGTGACAGTAAGAGAGAATATAAAAAATGAATCGGTGAAACTTACCAAATAAAATACTATTTCCCTTGATTTCTTGGGTGAAACTGGATCACCTCCTCACGCAGGCGTTGCATATCTATATGCGAATAGATTTCTGTTGTCAGAATAGACTCATGTCCTAACATCTCCTGAATAGCACGAAGGTTGGCACCACCCTCCAATAGATGAGTGGCGAAGGAGTGTCTGAAGGTATGAGGACTAATCTCTTTGACGACACCAGCCTTTTCAGCATGAGCCTTTACGATATAAAAGACCATCACCCTTGTCAGTTTTTTCCCCCTTCGATTGAGGAATACGATATCGCTACTGCTTTTATCAACGGGGAAGTCGGAACGATCTTTCAACCAGTTTTGTATTTCGTGAATTGCTTTGGGGGAGATAGGCACGAGACGTTGTTTGTTACCCTTACCTATAACGGAGATATACTCCTCATTCAGATAGAGATTCGATAATTGTAGATTAACCAATTCGGAGACACGCAAGCCGCAGCTATATAAAGTTTCAAGCATTGCCCTGTTTCGATGACCCAAAGGATCGGAGAGGTCGACCGAATCGATAATGGCATTCACCTCATCAATCGTAAGGACGTTCGGCAAATGGCGAGAGAGTTTTGGAGAGGAGAGCATCTCTGTGGGGTCCACCTCTATCAGCTGTTCTGCCAAGAGAAACTTATAGAAAGACTTTATTCCAGAGATGATACGAGCCTGAGATCGTTGCGCAATACCCAATTCCGACAGATCTATCAGGAAATCCTGCAAAACCTCGTAGGAAGCATCTGTATAGCTAATATGAGCATCCGAGAGATAGTCCAACAGTTTTGAAAGATCATTCAAATAGGAAAGTTCCGTATTGTCAGAATAAGAACGTTCCAACATGAGATAGGAACAATATTTCGCAACGACGGGGTCTTCTAAATATTTTTCAGCATTCATTATTTTGATGCTGGTTAATATAAATAAGAGATTCGAGAGCCAAGCGATAAGAATCAAGGCCGAAACCTAAGATACATCCGCAACATGCAGAGGTAAGGAAGGAGTGATGACGAAACTCTTCACGTTTGAACACATTAGAGATATGAACCTCTACCACCGGACATTTGATAGCACGGATAGCATCCGCAATAGCCAATGACGTATGCGTATAGGCACCCGCATTGAGAATGATTCCGTCAGAGATAAAACCAGTCTCCTGGATGACATTGATTAATTCACCCTCTACATTGGATTGATAATAAGAGATATTCACATCTGGATATTTCTCCTTCAACTGATCCAAATACTCCTCAAACGACTGTGATCCATAAATAGTGGGTTCACGCTTACCCAACAAATTCAAGTTGGGACCATTGATAATCATTATGTTTGACACAATAAATATAGTTTAATGAAACTTTCTCAGAAAAGTTTACTGTTATAAATAAAGAGTTTAAAATTTCACCCCAAAGATAAAGGTTATCATTTGAATTTATATTCTACTTCCTTAAAATAATACAACCGATTCTCACCTTTTTCCGTCTGAAGGAGCAATTTCCCATCTGGATGAACATCCACGATGGATGCCACAAACTCTCCATGAGAATCAGAAAAAGGGGATGGAAGATTATACCTATACAACATTTGGAGGTATTGTTCCGACAACTGGTCGTAATAAGAATCATCCCTCAAGCGTTCTATTTCCATTAGTATGGAGTGTCTCAATCGACGAAGGAGTGACTCTTTGTCGACTGTCACATCAGGCGCGATAGTTCTCAATGAAATGGGATTGGGAAGGTTCGCAGGAAAATGGGTCTCCTCGACATTCAAACCAATGCCAACAATAGTGTTGGAGATATACTCACCCACTAGCAAATTCTCTATGAGAATACCAGCGAGTTTTGAATCATTAAAATAAATGTCGTTAGGCCATTTTATTTTAAAAAAGTCGGATTGATCGGGGAATAAGGCACGTAGAGTCTTAACTATGGCAACTGAAATCGCCTTAGATATATAGAATTGGTCTTTTGCTTTGATAAAATCAGAATAAAGAAGCAGACTAAACAATAAGTTTTTATTCTTTTCAGAATGCCAATGGTTGCCCACCTGTCCCCTTCCCGATGATTGATACTGAGAAGATACGACAAAACCGTTGGACAGAGGTGAATCAGACGATTGCACCAATGCATTTAAAAAATCATTCGTAGAGGGAATCTCCTCAAGATATAAGATGTGATCAGGAGTTGCGGTAACTTCGTTCACTTACAAATTAGAGTGAGGTTGAACAATTTTAGTACAAGGGCTAACATCAGAAGTAACACACACGTTACCACCGATGACAGAATCACGTCCGATAGTGATTCTACCTAAGATAGTGGCATTCGCATAGATTATCACATTATCCTCGATGATTGGGTGTCTTTCGATATTTTTTACAGGGTTGCCCTGTTCATCCAACTGGAAACTTTTCGCACCCAAAGTCACACCCTGATATATTTTTACATGTTCACCGATGATACAAGTCTCACCGATCACGACACCCGTGCCATGGTCTATTGTAAAATACTTACCGATGGTAGCGCCTGGATGAATATCAATACCCGTTTCAGAATGAGCCATTTCAGTAATCATACGAGGAATTAACGGCACACCATACGTGAGTAATTCATGGGCGATACGATAATTGGAGATGGCTTTCACTGCAGGATAGCAGAATATAATCTCAGAGAAGCTTTTAGCAGCAGGGTCGCCATAGTAGGCAGCTTCAACGTCGCAAACCAAAGTATCTCTCAAAGAGGGAAGATTAGCGACGAATCTATTAGCCAATTCCTTGGATTTAAGTTTTAGTTGTTCATACTCCGTTTCTGAAGAGGATCCGAAGAGGAAGCCAGAGAGTATCTGTTCCTGTAAGACATTAGTAAGTTTGTCGACAGAGACACCAATATAGTATTGTAATGTACTCAGATCAACAGAGGAATCTCCATAATAGCCAGGGAATATGATAGACCGAGTTAGGTTAACAACCTCATGTAAAGCCTCGGAAGAAGGAAATGATTCACCATCTCGTTTTTGATGATATACTTTTCTTAATGAATCATATTCCGATAAGCGGGAAACGACAGACAACATAATATGAATGATATATAAATTATCGGCAGAAATGTTTTGTCACACACCAAGTATAGCCCAACATTAACTCATGAGTACCACCATTCTGACGATTCAATGGAGTTAAGCCGATTTGATAAGCATATCCTGCGTGGAATCCTTTATAACGAATACCACCCATAATATATAAAGCCAATGGAGAAGGACTATAATCACTATTTTCCAATGTGTGGCGATAAGAGGCTTGCAACCAATATGAGAAATCTTCGTTGGAAGGAATTGTCTGCATAAATTTCAAATTGATATCCAACTGACGCTCATCATTGACATTAAATTTGAACATTGCAGCAGGTTCCAACGTAATGTTATTGACCAAGTCAAAGTCATAACCAAGGAAACCAAAACCCGTCAAAGGTCTGATAGGTTCATCAATACCCAATTCCGTCATCTCTGTAGGAATCAAATTACTCATAGAGTAACCCAAGAAGAAGTTATCCCACAAGAAATAGAGACCTGCATTAGCATTGAAATAGATACCTTTATCCATGCCCTCGTTTCCAAGTACGTTATCCATATAACCATACTTATCCACCAAATAAGTATCAAAATTATAGTGGTTAAGCATCATAGAAATACCGAATGACAACTGACGTTGGATGGAACGTTGTTTCATTGTATAACGATCATTCTGTGTCAGTGGAAGATGATAAGCAAAAGTAACCTCACCACCCTGACGATATGAATAACCATTTTTATCATTGTAAAGGTAGGCACCTATACCAACATTACCCAACACACGAGTACGAGCACTTAATGTTTGCGTCATCGGATGATCATCAAGACCTGTCCATTGAAACTTGCCCGTCAGCATCAAATGTGTACAACGCTCTGCTCCAGCAACGGCAGGATTCACCAAATAATAATTGAAATGGTATTGTTCGCAAACAATTTCATCCTGTGCACACACACTATAAATTGAAGAAATTGCCATTACGAGTATCAATCCAATTCTATTCAAAAAAACCTTCATAACACAACTTATAAGTTTAAGGTAATAATAATTTCGAGCATCATCTCATAGGGAGAATCAGGCTACTAAAATGCAAATATAGAAAAATATTAAAAGTTGGGGAGTTTTTGCCCCCCAACTTTTGTATAAATTTAAAATTTATCGTCTTATCAACGTAAAGTGGCCTGTAAACTCTCTGTTAATCTCCTCAATGGTAATCTGATACCAATAGTCGGTAGACGGAAGTTTTCTTCCCATATACGTACAATCCCAACCCTCTGCATCTGCTCCTAAGAACTGAGCCAACAGTTTACCGAATCTATCATAGATAGAAACGATAGCATTAGGATAAACTTCAGCCAAATTAGGAATTTTCCACACATCATTGATTCCATCACCATTATCTGTAACTACCTCAGGAATAACAATTGCTGGAGGATCCAAGCGGAAGCTTCCTGTTGTCTTACATCCGTAACGGTCGGTAACATTTACTGTGTGTTTAGAGAATGTCAAGTTCGTCTTAATATCATTTCCATCTGCTGGTTGAACGTCAATACCATATAAGAATGGTGCCTCGCCACGATCTTGTACCAAAACGATTTGACGATCTCTCAACGCGATAGAATCGATGCTCTCGATAACAGGGTTAGTGTGAACTGTAACGATGAACGTATCAGATGCAGAACACAAACCTCGAGTCATATCAACCATATACTGCGTCGACTGTGTTGGCTTAACTGTCTGTGCAGGTCTTGATGGCAAACCTAACGTATCAGGTGTCCATGTATAAGTTGATGCCTTATAAGAGGATGCATCGAAAGTTGCTTCAAAGCCCTCACATATTTCAGTGACTCCAGTGATATCACCACTCAATGGTTGATCTACGATAACTGGTACGGCATACTCTACAGAAGTCTGACAGAAGTCGTTGTAAGCAATCGCCGTGTAAGTGTACAACGATTGGTAATTAGCACCACCTTCGAATGGTTGAGCACCACCAGCAAAGGTTGGTTGTACACGAACGGTTGTGGTATTTTCACCGCTTAGGATGGTTGGATCTGCCTTCCATGATACAGTCGTACCTTCTGGAGACACATCTTTCACCTCCAAAACTGCCTCGCCACCTTCACAGACATTTGGCACTGCTGGAGTAGTTAAGCTTATGGCAGGGATAACCTCTAATTGCTCTTTAGATATCAACTCTTGTTTCTTCAACTGAGATGTATATGTGAAGATTATCTGATATTCCGTGTCAATTTCAGGACTTACTGTCACCTCCAATGTATCTCCATTCTTTCTAATCTTATCGTTCAAACTATGAGTTATACCATTCTCAACGTATGAGACGTCTAACACTGGATTTGAATTTGGATTACGGAACTTACCTGTACCTGTCGTATCGATTTTCAACACAGCAGAATTACCCAAGCAAATCACCTCCTTCAAATCTGTCTTCAATTGAAGCTCTGCATCCACATAAAGCGTAGCATGGAGAGTGTCACCACAATATTCCGGATCGGTGAGATAGATGTCATATTCATGATCTGCTGTCACATCCGAAACGATGAATGGGTTCTTATCATATACTTTTTGTCCACCCTCATTCCATTCAATGCTCTGACTTCCATTAGAAGGAACAGCGAAGGTGATAGGCAAAGTAGCTGTTTGATGACGATCTACGACAAATGGCTCTGACTGGATGGTAGCACGAATGTAAGGTTTTACATTCAATGTATTAGCTACACCTTCCACAATACAACCATTATTCTGAATTGTATATGAGTAAACTCCATCATCCTCATCTTTCGTATTATTCAATGTCATAACAGGATCTGTCTGACCTCCGATCTCATGACCTTCGTGATACCATGTGATAGCTGGAGTCAAGCCTGCTCTCAATTGATATGTAAATGATGTAGTGAATGGTACACCCTCACACAATTCAACAAGGTCTTGCGAAATTGGAGAAGCTGAAAGAGGAACTGTCTCAATAGTTACAGCGGCAGTTGCTTTACATTGATTGATGAATTCTACCGTGTAAACATCTTCACTATCCATATTGAGTTCATCCGTAGTCACCTCAGCACCTGTCTTCCATGGTTGTCCATTCTTATACCATGTGTAGGTTCCTTCGGTGGTTACGTAATCAACCTTAATATTGACTGGTCTACCGCAACTCAAGAATCTTCTCTCCATATCATTAGAGAAGAGGAATTTCTCTCCGTTGTAGTTCTCATCCTCTTGCAAGGTCATTGTACCCTTTACTTGGCCGTTACCAATCGTCACATCGTGCTCGCTTCCTGTTGGAACAGACTTAACGCAAGCACCTGCTGTAGCAGTGACACTAAATTTATATTTAGTACCAGGCTCCATTGAAAGGGTTGTCGTCACCATAGAATCAGCTTGTGCCGTAGCGATAGCCGAAGCTGGATCAGAAGTCCAAGCATACGTAATAGCATCTGTACCTGGATCTGTACTTGATGCACTTGCATGTAATGTAACACTTGTACCAGGACATGTTGTATAGAATCCAAGGATCTCAGGAACAGTCAAGTCGTTGATAACCACATTGACCTCTTTCTGAGGACCAGCACATACGCCATTGTTATTAACAATTACAGTAGAAGAAGCTGTCGCTGGCAATGTATATTCTGCACTAACAGAGTATTTACCACTCATGATAGCAGTGGATGTACCTACCATTTCGACACCATCCTTATAGTAATGATAACTTACATTATAAGCAACATTTGAAACCGATGCGCCCATTGCCAAGTTAACATTCTCTTCACAGACAGGAGCTGGATCATCGATCGAAACAACTGGTTGTGGATAGATGTTGATGATAACTGGTTGAGCAGAACTTACTGCATCCGTAGACAAGTCGTGTTGAGCTACCCAGTATTTCAATGTTGTCACACCCGTACCATTAAGAGCTGCAACCTTACCATTCATTGGATAAGTATCACCCTTGATGACATTGTCAGATGCACTGGTAGTAGCAGGCTCTTGCTCGCCATACCAGTATAACTCATATTGAGAATTAGCGGTCAGTTTGTTAATGTCAGCTTTCAAATCCTCCATCGTTGCACCTTCGCAATAGTGGTATGTGTAAGGAGTTGGAGGTAACGCATCACTGATACGCACCGCGATAGGGGTAGGCGTACTTTCACATCCATCAATCACCTGACTGACGCAATAACTTTCATTTTGTTCGCTACCTTCTGCAATTGTAGGGTCAACTTTTGGTGAAGGAACACCACCCAACTTCGTTGTACAATCGTTCTCATACCAAACAAGGGTAGCACCCGATGTATATTCAACTGCTGAAGAGTTTTGTTCCAACAAATTCTTAGAGAATGTACCGTCTGCATTAGCAGCAGCTTTTAAGTAGAGCACCTCATGTGTCACCACTGGTGGAACATAAGTTACCTTCACCTCTTTCTCTACCTTAGGACCCACGCACACCTCATTAGAAGCAGTGGTATAGGTTTGATGAACAGCATACTGATAAGTGGTTGTTGCTGCCACATCCAACGAGAAGTTAGCGTTAGGCACCTCTTTGTAATCTCCTGATTCATCTTTCAACGACCAAACAAGTGCACTTGCCGAGTGGATATCTCCATCTGAATTCAATGAAGCCTCCAAAGCAACCGTAGAAGATTCTGCACAATACTCGTATTTATTAGCTGCGCTTAAGACAGGTTCCAACACCTCATAAACGGTTACTGTAAGATCTGCAGGAGAACTTTCTGCACCGTCGGCAGAGATCTGAGTGACATGATAAGTATACTTACCAGCAACACTAACATCAGGTGTTATGGAAGCAGCCTTTTGATTGTTTAGATCATACCATTGAAGTGTGAATCCACCCGTTCCATTTGGATCATTGATTGTAGCCGTAAGAGGTACTACATTAGGGCTGTTCAAGCAATAAGAGATGTCTGTTGTGGTTGGAGCAGGCGTTAGATAAACAGTAACGTTAATATCCACACTTTCACTTTCGCAACCATCAGCATTGATACGAGTCACCTTATATACATACGTCTTATCTTCCGTTTCAGTAGCTGCAGGATAAGGAGGAACAGGACAAGAAGACAACTTGTTGCCTGAGGCATCATACCATTGCAACGTATAACCAGCCTCAACTTTCACCACTTCTGGATTTTGATCCATTAAGTTCTTAAAGACATCGTTAACCGCATCCGTCTTCAAGTAGGTAACCTTCTTCTCACCTGTTGGTGGAGTTGGGATGTCTTTCACATAGACATTTTCCATCTCGAATGTTTTGTCACAATATCCTGTTTGTTTTGCCTCAACAGAGACCTTACCGATATTGCCAACCTTACCAGAAGCAACGGTGAAGACAGGAGAACTAACGACTGCGCCCTCGAGCGACCAAGTAAGAGTAGCGGTAGCAGGAACTTGTGAGTTGGCACTTACAGTAGTTTTACCACATTCCATGACAGTATCCAACACAAGGCTGGTATAATCTTGAGCGGTAAACGGATAAGCGATCTTATCGCTCAAGCAATTAGCAGGAGCAGGGCTCTTCAATTGATAATGATAGGTATAATCCTTAGCAGGCAAAGTAGCCAAGGAGTTACTTGATAATTGAGCATCATTTTCGTCGTACCAAATCACCTCATACGCTTGTACAGGAGAGGTCTGAGCCAAAGTAACAGCATCGCCAACGCAGAATGGAGCGAGGTCAGCAACAGGATCAGCAGGAACACCGTAGATAGTGATCTGAAGACTGTTCACGTCGCTATAGCAACCCGTTTCATTATCTTGTACGCCATAATAATATGTCTTATCTGATTCTGTGAGGGTAGAAAGATCAGGTTCACTAGCTTTCGTTGCCTTCGTATCGTCGGTATACCAAGTAACGGTCAGTCCGCTGAAAGCAGAACTAGAAAGCGCATTTGTAAGAACCTGTTTTTCAGTTGCAGAAGCATTTTCACAGATAGCGATATCATCAATATCTGGAGCGATTGGTTTCTTATTATATTTAACGTAGATAGAATCGAAGACGTAGCAAGCAGCAGCGTCAGGTTTTTCATTATCACGTATTTTTACATAATATTTCTCGGTTGTACCCTCTTTAGCGGCAGTCCAGCTAATAGGCTGAGCAAGCGTTGTTGACTGTTTCTTCGTATCAGTTTGAAGAGCGTCAGCGTCGGCACCCACCTTGTTGAGGAACCAAAGTTCGTCGAAAAAGGCAGTGTTATCAGAAGCCTTCTTAACAGAAGAGACAGAAAGGGTAACAGGATCACTCTCTTCGCACAAGAAGATGGTGTCTTTAGAAGCAGTAGCGCCAGTCACCTCGATATCGAATGGGTCTGGTTGGTTACATGGAGGACACCAATATTTAGTTTGTAGTTCAATACGTCCGCAATTATAATCCGTCAGTTTGTCAAATGTAACATTAACATACGGACAGTAATCTGAAGGGTTTGACATTGAATTGTATTGATTAGCTGTTGCACCAATAGCTAACACAGCAGTACCCGTCAAATCATCAGGAACTGGAGTAGTGAAATTCGGAACATTTTGTTCATGAGTAACTCCAAAAAGATACATATTACAATTTCCCGTGAAAGACATTCCTAAAACATATCGAGCACCTCTTGTTGAATTTCCTTCCAACAAAATGTCGCCACAATCAACTGTCACTGTTGTTTCTGTATCATCAAAAGTGACTGTCTGTTTCGTACCTGTTTTATAAACGCTTCCAACAACATATTGTCCCTGAGCATTTAAAGCCACTTTATAGATGGTAGGAGTAACCGTTGCCGTTGCCTCTCCACTATATGATTTCAATACTAGATCAAAAGAAGACAACTGAGCATCACTCCAACATTCCAACATTAATCCATAAGATTGGAAAGAACCTGATGATGTTGTTTTCTTATCTTTATAAATATGCATTTGTTGCTTTGTAACATCCTCCAACCAAATAGAATAGGTTGTATCGACTGGCTTATTGTCATGGACAGTAACTTTGCTTCCATCCACACAAAAACTTCCCTTATCTCCAGCCTTCACTTCAATTGTATCCAACGCTGCTCCACCTGTTTCAGAAGCATACACTGCCCAAGTAGTCTCTTGGTTCTGCTTGTAGAACTTATTATTAACTTTAAATTCATAACAAATTGCATCTGTTGCAGTCGGACTTAACGGAGTAGCCACACAAGCTGTTTTAACAACCGTATCAATTGGCATTTCCATATCGATTACTTCAATCTCCGCAAATGTTTCTGGACAGTTATCACAAGGAACATTCAAACCAATATACATAATTTCAACCCGGTATAAACCTGGTTCCGCAGCATCGATTTCATCTTTGTTATAGATATCAGCCTTTCTTTCAGCTAATGAGGATTTAGGTCTTGACGTGTTCAACGTATCACCATCCTTAAGCCATAGATAAAAATAGGCATCCTCACTACCAGTAGTAGGAGAAAAGCCAGAATACAATGTAGTTGCCACACCAGGACATTTATATCTTGGTCCGATCATAAATGCTTCCGGACACAAATCCTGTGGTGTACATTGTATATTGATTTTAGTTAAACATGTACTAACATATTTTTCTTTTCCAATACCTAATGCACCAACATGATCAGGCATCACATTACCTGGTCTTGCGGTAGATCCCCATGTGTAGAAATCACCATCTTTGTTCACCATGAAACCATACAAATCACCTCTTGCAATGGCTACTGCATCATCTACACGGACCTCAGAAGCTCCTTTTTCACCCTTGCAATAATTAGCATAAACGGGACCTGTTTTACACATATCCGAAGCTGCAGCATAAGTAGAATTTGGCACAACACCACCACTTCTTGTTGTACCATTTGCAGCATCATTACAACCCCAATACAAAAGATATCCTTCTTGCGTTACAGCAGCACCAAAACCATTTCCTCCAATTACTTGCGTAACATCTGTCAAATATGCATCACCACTTTTTGCTTCATATTCACCTGAAATAACCTTTTCAGCGTATGTAGTTGTTTGATTATTTGCCAATCCGTTGGAGCATCCCCAACCTCCATTTCCCCAGCCATATACATAACCGGTCGATCCATCCACTGCAAACGCACCCACATCAGAGATACCACAATTTCGCACACCATCCAAATGCTTACCTGAACTTTTCTTTCCCGTTCCGTCTCCGATTTCAACAGGAGCGGCAATAAAAGATGTTGCAGTAAGACCACCGCCTCGTCCATTCCAGTTTCCAATAGAATATACCGTACCAACCTTTGCATCTGGAGAATCTCCAACAATCATCAATATGTTATTATCACCTCCAGTAATATGAATAACATTCTCTATAGGCTGACCTTGCGCATCTCGAATATACACAGGCTCATAACTAGGAGTTTCTATTACTCCTCCACCTCCATCTAGGTTACCACCCCAAATAACTACACGTCCTTTTCCATCATTCAAAATAGCCACCGAAGCAGCTGTCGTTGCTGAGATATATTTTACATTTCCTAGATAATCTCCGCCAGGTTGTCCGTCCTCCGTATATCCAGGAGCCTCTCCGTGATATACAGGAACAGGTACTCCTCCTGTAATATAATCGGATTTTGGTCGACCACATTGCATGTTATCATTTCCTCCCCAGCAATATACCACCTTAAAACATGACAATGCAACACTATGTCCACCAGAACCTCCAGACAACTGAGAGAATGTTAATCCACCCGTATTAACCAAACATGGAGACGATGCGATTGAAAGTCCATCATTTGGTGAAGCAAGACACAATCGATTTCCATCATTATAACCCCACGCATAAATCTGGCCCTTACTACACAAAGCTAGACCATGATCATTACCTCCTGTAATAATCATACTCTGCGAAAACACTCCCGTCACTACACCGAATAACAGAAGTAACGTTGTATATAACTGTTTCTTCATAATCAATATTTTTCTTTTTACCCGACTATTATATAAAATACTATTATTTTCTCAAATCTATGTTTACATCAATTTTTCAACATACCTTTTTATAGCTACGCAGAAAGTAAGCAAATATAAATCTAAATATTCTTAGTTCAAAACGATTTTTAGTTTTTTTCACAATTAAAACCTCACATTTTCCATACTCTTCTCCTCCCTCTCATCATCAATCTCCTTTCCATACCTTTTTTCCTCCACCTCTTTCTCCTTCTCTTTGTTGGGTTTATTCCTAATTTCTGCCTATCTTTGCAAACAAATTTTTTTATTATGTTCAACGATTTAAACTACATCGGATTATTAATCGGATTGGCTACTTTCCTAATTATCGGAATCTTTCATCCCCTCGTTATCAAAGGTGAATATTATTTCGGCGTCAAATGCTGGTGGGTTTTCTGCCTTTGCGGCATCACCACCACCTTCTTATCCCTTATAATTAACAACCAAACCATCTCTACCCTCCTCGGCGTCTTTGCCTTCTCCTGCTTCTGGAGCATCAAAGAGGTCTTCGAACAACGAAAACGCGTGGAAAGAGGATGGTTCCCCAAAAGAGAAAAAAAGAATTAAGTTCTCCCTGATAATTGTCCTACTTTCTCATTGGCGGTTAACAAGGAATCTTTTACTTTTGCACCCGTATGATTAAAAACTAAATTTTAATATAAAGACACCATGGCTATTATCAAACCATTCAAGGGCATCCGCCCTCCTAAAGAACTGGTAGAAAAGGTGGAAAGCCGCCCTTACGACGTGCTCGACTCTGAAGAGGCCCGCGCTGAAGCTGGCGACAACGAAATGTCTCTCTACCATATCATCAAACCAGAAATCGACTTCCCTGTCGGTACCAGCGAATACGACCCTCGCGTCTATCAAAAAGCTGCTGAGAACTTCCAAAAATTCCAAGACAAAGGTTGGCTCGTTCAAGACGAGAAAGAGATGTATTACATCTACGCTCAAACCATGAACGGAAAAACTCAATATGGTCTCGTTATCGGCGCTTACGTAAACGACTATATGACAGGCGTCATCAAAAAACATGAATTGACGCGAAGAGATAAGGAAGAGGACAGAATGAAGCACGTTCGCGTTAACAACGCAAACATCGAACCTGTATTCTTTGCTTATCCTGACAATGCTACACTCGACGCTTTGGTAAAACGTTACACTGCCAAAGATCCTGTATACAAATTCATTGCTCCTATCGATGGTTTTGGTCACCAATTCTGGTTGATCGACAATGATGCCGATATCCAAACCGTCACTGAGGAGTTTGGTAAAATGAAAGCTCTTTACATCGCTGATGGTCACCACCGCTCCGCTGCAGCTGCTTTGGTGGGCGACGAGAAACGCAAACAAAACCCTAACCATAAAGGCGACGAGGAATACAACTACTTCATGGCGGTTGCCTTCCCTGCTAGCCAACTTACCATTCTCGACTACAACCGCGTCATCAAAGACCTAAACGGTTTGTCAAGCGAAGAGTTCTTAAAAGCTCTTTCTAAAAACTTTACCGTCGAGAAAAAAGGTACGGAAGAATACAAACCGAAGGAACTTCATGAGTTTTCACTATACTTGGACAAAAACTGGTATAGCTTA
>JAFRNH010000099.1 GCA_017430235.1 Paludibacteraceae bacterium
AAAGACGTTCTCATCAATCTTCAGTGCTTCAATTTGTTCTTGTGTAGCCATCGATTTCTATTAATTTTTGGCAAAAGTAGGCATTTTTCTCGATTTATCCAAATAAAATGGGCTTCACAAGGCTTGTGAAAGTAACTTTTTTAGATTATTACGCATCTCGTTAGAAAATTATTCGTATCTTTGTGGTCAAAAATTGGCAATACAGAACAGGGACATCTAACACGTAAGGTATATGGTAGACGAAAAGAAGATATTGCAGCATAGTGCAGAGATGGCGGAACATGCAAATGGTGCCGCACAATATTTGGATGCTTTGTTTGGTGGTAGATATGTCACCAAGGAGCAGACTCGCGACATGGTAGATTATATGTTCGCTGGTACAAAACGCAATATCGAGAATTGTCCTTTCGCTTCACAAGAAGAGAAGGATGCTGAAATACGTCGTAGGGAACTATTGTTGAATGCGCTGAAAGCGCTAATGGGATTATAAACCAAGTGTGAATATGGAAAAAGACTTTGTTCAATATATCAAAGAAGGTAATAACTATCCTCCTAGCGGATTTGTTTCTTTCGATTCTTCTGACCATATTCGTTTCCAAAACGGAAAGGATGTTTCTGGTCATAATCTCGGTTGTAATAGACGCTTCGTCATAGAAAAGAATATAGAGGGCGGTGAGGGATATACGGTCACCATGTATAACCTAGACGGACTTCACCCTTTATGGAAAGATAACATCCAGATGGCGCCTAAGCGTATGCACATAGTCTCAACAAATGAGAATATCGTGGAGTTGCGTGGATATGGCTACGACGAAAATGCTTTGGCTATGGGCGCACCCTTATCTGATGCATCATTCGCTTGTTATGGCGTTGTTCTCTTGATTGAGAATAGTTCTATAAAGAGAATACAGCTTAATATGTACGATAGAGACATTAGTATTGTATACTTGAAATAAACAACATTAGAACACATAACTCATTATATCACAATGGCAGAATTAGAAATTAGACAGCCGGAGGAAAGTATCTATAGCAATGTTGAGGAAAAAGAAGTTCTTCCATTGTTTATAAGATACACCAGTAAAAACGTAGAGTTTCATGACAAAACCTCGTCTGTTCCTTTTGACAATATCGTTTCGATGTTGTCAGGTGTTCACACATGCGTTTTTATTCATCGCAAACAAAAGGGACGAAATGCAAAAGAATACGATGAGTTGTCTATTAAGGTAGACGATGAGTCATTTTGCATGACTGCACAATTGTCACGCGATGAGTTTTCGCTAAGGGAGCCGCACTTTAGTCAAAAAAATATGGTTCTCCCTGAAGAAGAGGAGCAATATCTCGTTAGAAAATGCGATATAAAATTCGTAGATTTATATGATGACACCCTAAAGCTCTTTAACTCTGCAGGTTCCTACTGGGTAGGCCATACCAACGATGTCAAGGAGTTTATTGCAAGTTGTTTTGCACTGCCCATCCCTCCCATTGAGATTAGGATTGAAGAGGACAAGGAGATGTGGCAGGCCTATTTGGACGGACTCAACGCCATTCTGGAGAACAAACGTGATCTCATCAAAATCTCGTCAGTTCATAATCAGAAGGGTG
This sequence comes from Paludibacteraceae bacterium, assembly GCA_017430235.1. GTDB lineage: Bacteria > Bacteroidota > Bacteroidia > Bacteroidales > Paludibacteraceae > UBA1181. Next base: position 1,606 of record JAFRNH010000099.1, read on the forward strand.
GCTTAATTAAATTGGTTTTCGACATGGAGAGCTATGGAGAAAACCTAAAAAATGCCATTATTGAAAAGTTATCCAGTCAATGCGAGCAGAATTTTGATGTTGAGATTGGAAATGGAGAGTGTCACATCTCATTTGAAAGTTATCAAGCCATCTCTGAGGAAATTATTGAGGACATTAAAGCGATAGGTCGAGATTATTGTTATACATCTGAAGCAAATCCTGTAAATGTTGTTAGTGGTAAAATCGCAATTGTTTCAAATTCTGACGAATTAAACAATATCCTGTCTGCTATAGATCAGGAACTACATAATTTTGGGACTCAAATTGAAAGGACAGACAATGGTGAGTTCAAATTGTCGTCAGATAAGGACTTTGAGTTCTTGCGCAAAATCGTTGAAACCGACCACAAAGGGATCGCAGAAGTTGTACCTACTACCAAAATGATCATGCGTCTGGTACCATCACCAGAGGGGATTGATATTGAGAAAATTAAAGCGTGGCTGCCAGATACCGCAAACATAGTACCTCATGGGAAGCATTTTGTGGTGTCTTCGAAGAAACCATTAGACACGTCGCTTGATGTCTTCAAAAACCTGCAATTTGCAAGTTGTATGGTAAGTATTAGTCCTTCCAAATCTATTGATACTACCATTGCAATAGAAGGCGCAACAATCAAAGGAAACGCATACCAATGGATTATAAATGATTTCCATGAGTTGAATGGCTTGGGAAGATTGTTCAATGAGGTAAGAAAAATATATACAGATCAATACATAAACAGCACTTTTCATTATGCATTCGCGCCACAAATTGACAAGTCGGCATTACAAGAACTTAAATTAAACAATTACGGAAAGAAGTCTGTGGTTGTTGACGTTCCGCGTTCCTGTGTAATTTTCTCTCCACAATCAGAGGAAGATTATAAAGCTTTACAAGAAGACATTCTCCAGCAATTGGATAGTACAATTATTGCTGAAGTTCCATTGTATGAACCAACCGCAAAAATCGATTTCCTTTGCGAAAATGAAGACTATAGACGCTCATTGTTTGAAAGAGTGAGCGTATCCCTTACGGACAAACGAGATAAGTTTTCTAAGAACAAACTTAATCGTGACGCGAGCGAGTTAGCCTTTGAATTCAAATTTGGAGACCTCGAGGAAAGAGATACAATTGAAAAAATACTGGAAGATTCCCTTGCGAACATTCATGGGATAAAAGTTCTCTATGACGATGATAACAAAAAAGGAGTAACAGAATGGTCTTTTGCAGAAGACCCGTCTCTGCTCCAAGAACTTGACAGAAAGTTACAATCAGATTTTAGAAATGAGGCCGTCAACCATATTAACGGTAAAGCTTATGATAAGCTAGATGAAGTGGATGATGAAGAAATCGACAAAAACTACCTTTCCAGAGACAAAATAATCAAAAGAAAAAGAATGGCGTTTCTGAGAAACAATAGTCAAAACATAGGTGTATGCATCAAAAGATGTCGTGATTATGCTCTTGTTGAACCAACTGAAGAAATTGCGAAGGCATTATCCGCAAAAGAATTTGCGATAAGAACGGGTGACTATATTCAGTTCCCTGCAATGGGTGAAACTATGGAATTGATGCGTCAGAGCAATGCGATGAATAGGATACTTAAGCCAGAAAGTCGTTACAATCATAAACCAATCAATC
>JAFRNH010000100.1 GCA_017430235.1 Paludibacteraceae bacterium
CTTCCAGACAGTCTGCGTAGAGCTCGGCCTGGTGCTTGCCTTTGATGGGCGATGCGGATGTGCGTTTGGCCTCGATGACGGCGAGTGGCAGTCCGTTGCCGCTGAAAAGCACATAATCTGCGAAACCGATGCCTTCGTTATTGGGCATGCCGTGGACTTCCACCTCAATACAGGCCTTCAACGGTTGCACAGCGCCTTCTGTGTCGAGTATTTCCCAGCCTGCTTCCCGAAGCATGAGGTCGATGAACATCTTACGTGTATCGGCCTCTGAGAAATCGGAAGAAAGATTCTCTACAGGTGTGGTGTCAGCTATGGCGTCTTTATCGGATGCAGTGATAATTGTGTCAGTCTCCCTTACCTGCACCACCGTAGGTGTGATCACCGAGGTCTCTACCCCTTTCGGAACTAGGTTCTTATCGAAAGGTTTCACCTCCTCCACCACCTTCAGTTTTAGGAGTATAGCGCCGACTACATTGTAAAGGTTGAGCAGGGTGAAGAAGGATTCCTTCTTCGTGACGTTTCCGGAGTGTGCGGCGGCGTTACCCACTTTGCGGACATAGTGGACTGCCATCATCACACGGTCATCGTTGATGAAGGTGCGGAACGGCTCTCCGTCAATCAGTTCGAACAGTGAGGCTCGTTCCGGCGTTGAGATGTTCTTCATCATATACAACGAACGGACCATATACTCCAACGCCTTTCTGGCATTGATGGCACAGAAATCGGGGTTGCCCCACTGATGCTCTTCCGCTGCCGAACAGAAGCGGTGTAGGTCATTGAGACCGAGCGGTTTTATGTAGTCGAAGTTGCGCATAATCTTAAGCTATCAAATCTGAATTTAATCTTTTAAACAGCCTATCGGCACTATCATTACTCCGTCGGGACGCTGATAGGCATACGAACCTATAGCTGTCAGTACCATCAGGAACGACGGAGTATTCATACTCTCTGTATCTATTTTGCCTGCTAGTTTTTTGAGTGTTTTCACACCCTCTTCGATCAATGTGTCGCCACCTAATTTTATCTCAACCAATCCGTATCGTCCGTTGCGCAAATGCACCACGGCATCGCACTCCAGACCATTGCTGTCGCGATAATGGAACACCTCGCCGTCGAGTGCGTCGGCATATACCCGCAAATCGCGGACAGCCATAGATTCGAACAGCAAACCGAATGTGTTCAGATCGTTCATTAAGTCTTTGGGGCCTATGCCCAAAGCGGCGGTTGCCACCGACGGGTCGACAAAATAGCGTGTATCAGAGGTGCGGATGGCTGTTTTGCTGCGCAGATTGGGGTTCCAGGCGGGCATATCCTCAATTACAAATATCTTTTTCAGCGCCGAAATGTACGACACAATCGTGTTCTCGCTCATTGTTTCTTTGTTGGCCCCCAACAAATCGGCGTGAATGGTGCCCACGGATACTTGTCCGCCTTGGTGACGTGCGTAGCATCGCAACAGTCTGCGAGTGAACGCTGCGTCGCGGCTGACGCCATCGACACGTGAAATGTCGCTCTTGCAAATCGCATCGACATAGTTCATGGCCTGTTTCAATGCCACTTGGCGTTCCATCCCAAGCACACCAGGCCAACCTCCACGGCAAAGCAAATATGCTATCTCTTCAAGCGATTGGTCAAACGCCACAGCCGCCTTGTCGATTCCTTCGAATAGGTTACGCAAACTGATTCCGCCGTTCGATTCACCCGACTCCCACAAGCTCATCGGGCGCATTGTCAGCCAAGCGAAACGCCCGACGCCCGAATGGCTTATCTTGCTCTTGTCGGCAGGCACGGCTGAGCCCGTGAAGATAAATCGCCCGCGCTCGTTGCTGCGGTCAACCATAAAGCGTGCGGTATCCCAGAGTTGCGGAACCAATTGCCACTCGTCTAAAAGGAGGGGAGCCTCGCCCGCCAAAAGCAAATCGGGATTGTTTTCGGCCAGAAACGAGTAATCTTTTCGCTTTTGTGGATTGTCCAAATAGAGCACGCTGCGGGCTGCCTGTTCGGCCGTGGTTGTCTTTCCGCACCACTTGGGGCCTTCAACCACCACCACTCCAGCGGCTTTCAGTTGCTCTTTAAGCAAATTGTCGGCGATTCTTGGTTTATATGTTTTTGCCATATTTTTTTACACAAAGGTACTCTTATTTATTGAAAATCAAAATAATTGTTCGATTTTATTGTGGAGTTTGAGGATTTTTTGTTGTGCCATTTGAGGATTTTTTATTGTGCCGTTTGAGGACTTTTACGAGGGAGGAGGGAGGAGGGATGAGGTATGAGGGAGGAGGGATGAGGTATGAGGGATGAGGGAGGAGGTGTGAAATTCTGGTCTCCTACCTCCTACCTCCAACCTCTTACCTCCTACCTCCAACCTCCTACCTCTTATCTCCTCCCTCTCATCTCTTTCCTTCTTTTATCGTTTTGGTTGAAGAAACGAGAAGTTTGATGATTTCTTCGCAATCGGCATATATACTTTCGTACATATTTTGGCTGACAAATTCGGTTTCCGCCAAAAGTTCCAGCCAATACTCCGTTTCTTCGGCTTCTTTTAGCGCAATGAAAAGTTTTGCGTAGAAATCGGGTCTTGACTGTGCTCGTTTGGCCTCACGCACATTTGCACCAATGCTTGTACCACTTCGTAGCACCTGCTTTGAAAGCACAAACTCGTGCCTCTCATCGCAAAGGTATTGATACATCTTTATTATCCGTACTGCAAACGCCTTGCTTTTCTTCTGTAATGTAGTTTCTCTCATTGTTATATGATGTTATATGATATTATATATAGTTCGTTCTTTCCAACCTCATACCTCATACCTCTTACCTCCTACCTAATTAAAGTATTTATCCATCGTATAATCAAACAGTTTCTGCGTCTCAGCAATTGATTGGGCGATGGTGGCTTTCTGCTTTTCTATGGATTCTATTTTTGAGGCGAAGGATTGCTGGAGGGAGAGAGGGGGAACTATTGTTTCATATGCCAATAAGTCTTCTCTGTTTATTTTAGGAATATTAGCTCGACCAGAATGTGAAATAGCATATTCAATAAAGTGCTTATGAGTTAAAGTAAACCGTACAAAATATTTGTTGACATATTTAGTGTTGGTGATTATTGGATACATATCAGCACTACAAATACCTTTGAAAGAGGGCAAGGCTACCTTGTTGAGATTAGGACGTATTTTTGAATACAAAATCATTGTTTCGTCAAACAGATATTTGCCACTGATGAGGTTCTCCTCTTTTGCTAGTTTTACATCAATAAATTCTCCAGTGTTGGATTGAATGTTGGCACCCCCGATATGAGGATAATTGCAATATGGCTCATCGTTGGGGTCTACGAGTCCTTTCACAACGGAACACACATCTCCCAACCTTTTCACCTCCCATCCCTTCTCATTCTCCACAGGATCCCCGAACATGTCATAGAAAACCGCTTGCGCAAGGGTGTCCAATTCCTTGAGTTGGGCTTGCTGCTTGTCGATGATGGATTGCAGGAGGTCGAGTTCGGAGACTATGCGGGATTGCTCGGAGAGTGGGGGGACGGGGATGGAAAAATCGCCAAGCATTGATAATTTTAGATTTGCTCTAACAGAACCAGTTGCAGCTGCATTAATTTGGGCCATTGTATTATGGCTTTTAATGTAATATAGCAAGTATTTTTGAAGTAATTCTTTTGAAACTTCAAATACAATATACAATGGGCTAACTATCACCTTGTCTTCCTTGTCCTGCCAATCTATTGAGCCGACATTGATTCGTGACGGATTATATGCGAAAAAGCCTCTGGGAACAATTTTGTAGGTTGTTTTATCTTTGCTTGCTACCTCTTTACTGAAATATTCTCTACAAAATCCTTGTGAGTTAGTTACACTATACACAGGAATATCCTCATCATTCCTGTTTTTCACAGAGTATTCAGAAATATAATGTTTCAGTTTCTTATATGTCCAGTTTTCCTTCATACGTTCACTTATTGTTTGCTTTTCAATTTCAACTCTGCCACTGTGCGTTCTACCACCTCTTGGAGCTGGTATGTCGCAACTCCTATAGGACGGTCAATGCCACGGAACGACCATTCTACTATGGTTTTGTTAGAAGACTTACAAATAATTAATCCAATAGTAGGATTGTCGTCTTTCTCCTTGAGAAGTTCATCCGCTGCAGAAACGTAAAAATTTATTTTCCCTGCAAATTCAGGCGAAAAATCCACTGCCTTTAGTTCAATCACCACATACGATTTTAGTTTTGTATGATAAAACACTAGGTCTGGATAGAACGATTGTCCATTGGGCATACGCAGTTCCATTTGTCTTCCGACAAAGGCAAAGCCCTTGCCGAGTTCCAAAAGAAAACTAGTGATGTTTGAAATCAGAGCTTCTTCAAGTTCTTTCTCGTCATAGCCAGCCTTCATGGAAAGAAATTCGAAGTTGTACGGGTCTTTTAGAATCTCTTGTGCAAGTTTCCCTTGAGGAATAGAAAGTGTATTGCTGAAATTGGTCAGAGCAGTTCCTTGATTACTATACAAATTATTTCGCATCTGACTTTCAAGCATGTTTCGGCTCCAATTTTCTCCTATGGTTTTGTTTATGTAGAAAAGAGCTTCTTCAAGTGATTGGGATTTTGTGATAATCTGAACGTGGTGCTTCCAGGGAACTTTCCCGAATAATTCAGGCATTTCCAATTGGTCACCAGCTTGGTGACTTATTGTCTTAAATTGGTCACCAAGCTGGTGACTAATTATAACTTGCTGATAATAAAAATTATACCAACGTTTCATGTACTTTACATTGGTGTCGGAAAAACCCGTTTCATGAGGAAACGCTTTGCGCATATCCAAGGCAAATTGCCGTACTATACCATTACCCCATTTCTCTTCGGGGTGTAAATTCACAAGGTCTCTGCCAATGCTCCAATAAAATTCAAGCATTGCTGTATTGACTTGTAACACGGCTTTGGATTGCGCTTTCTGGAAACGTTGTTTAACCGAGCCAATCCATTCAATATAGTCGGAATTTGCAATCATGCCATCTCTATAGATAAACTCAGGATTCTCTTTCATAAGTTTGAAATAGCAAATATATTTATATCATCTTTATTATCAATCATTTGTAAATCGTTCGCCAATGGCGCACGATTTTCTAACAATACTTCTCTCTGAACTCTTTGAAAGCCGCATTGATCTCTCCCTGCAACGCCTCAATCCTACCCAGCACCACTTCCGGCTTCTCATATTCCACCTTCACCTTTTCCACCTCCTTGTATTTGTTGATACTGAGGTCGTAGTTGTTGGCGCGTATTTCATCGACGGGCACCAGGAAACTCTGTTCTTTGCGTGTGCGGCTCTCTTCGTCCGCAAGGTTATGGAAGCGTGCGATTACGTCTGGTATGTCGTTTTCGGTTATCGGGGTGCGCTTGTCGTCGAGACTGAAGCCGTCGGCCTTCATATCGTAGAACCACACCTTGTCGGTGCCGCCGGCATTGGTCTTGGTGAAGACAAGAATGGCGGTCGAGACACCCGCGTAGGGCTTGAAGACGCCCGAAGGCATCGAGATGACGGCCTGAAGGCGTTGGTTGTCAATCAGTTCCTTGCGAATGGACTTGTGTCCCAAGCTGTTGCCGAAGAGCACACCGTCAGGCACAATGGAGGCGCAACGTCCGCCTATCTGCAGCATACGCACAAACAAGGCCAGAAAGAGCAGTTCGGTCTTCTTGGTCTTGGTGATCGCCAGCAGGCTCTTGCTCACCGCCTCGTTGTCGAGACTGCCCGTGAAAGGCGGATTGGCGAGGCAGAGCGTGTAGCGGTCGGCGTCCGTGTTGTCGGTCGAAAGGCTGTCCTGGTATTGAATGTCGGGATTGTCCACCCCGTGTAGCATCAGGTTCATCGCCCCGATACGTAGCATGGTGGCATCCGTGTCGAAGCCGTGCAGCATACCGTTCTTGTAGTGCGCGGCGTTCTCCTTCTTCAGCAGTTCCAACTTGTAGTGTGATTGTATGTATTTGGCCGATTCCACGATGAAGCCCGCACTACCCATGGCAGGATCGCAGATGGTATCCTTCAGCGAAGGCTCCATCAGCTCCACCATCATGCGGATGATGTGGCGCGGGGTACGGAACTGACCGTTGTTGCCCGAGGCCGCCATCTTGCCCAGCACATACTCGTAGACGTCGCCCATGGTGTCACGGTTGTTCATGTCGAGGTGGTCGATGCCCTCCACGATCTTCACCAATGTGCGGGGGCTCTGAATCAGGAAGGTGGCGTTGGACATAAACTTGCCGTACGCCGATTCGCGGCCTTCGTTCAGGTTCTTGATGAAGATGAACGCATCCTTGCTGATAGTGCGGTACATCTGTTCGGCCTCCATGTTCTTGAAGGTGTTCCAGCGAAGGCTGTTGTAAGGCACCTCCTTGTCCGTTTCGGGATTGAACCAGTTGCCCTCCTTGAATGTAGGGTCTTTCACGGCCACGCCCATCACGTTGGCATTGGCCTCCTTGGTACGTTGCGCATCATCGAGCATCTTCATGAAGAAGAGGTAAGTCATTTGCTCCAAAATCGTGATGGAGTTGGTGATGCCGCCCGTCCAGAACGTATCCCAAATCGAGTCAATTCGGTTCTTTATTTCGCCTGTAATCATATATATTCTATTTCATTCTACTCCATTGTAAAATATATTTTCAAAGATAAAAAAAACTATTCAAATTCCACCTTATGTCATGTTATTTCACCAAACATTTTTATCACTGAATCCTTGACCTATTATCATAATGCAACAAATGAATGTTTATTCATTTTAGACATCGTCTTTAATGGTTTATTCGATTCATTATAACAGAAAAAAAGAGACGATAACCATCGTCTCTATTATAGTTGGAGCAACTAGTTATAAATACTGCCGTACCATCCCCCCTAACTCATTTATCCCCAACGCTCCACTTTGGCGCCATAAAAGCTCCCCGTTGCGAAAGAGCATAAGGGTGGGAACTGACTGAACACGATACGTTGCTGAAAGAGCTTGGTTCTTGTCGATATCCAATTTAAGGATACGTATTTTATCGCCCAACTGCTCCTTTAACTGTTCCAATACGGGATGCATCCGCTTGCAAGGGACACACCATGTGGCAAAGAAGTCCACCAAGACCAATTGACCACTATTGATGATTTCATTGAATTGCTCTGCCATAATGTTTAGAAATAAAAAAGGCGTGTCACTCATAAGAGCAACACGCCTTGTTGCATTTGCTATTTTATATAATATTGTCACCTTTTGAGTGCAAATATATTGATTTTTAATTGGTTTTAATGTACTTCTACGTTTTTTCCCGTTTTCCGTTCTAAACTATGTGCAAGACTTCGTATTATTATGTGCATTATTTTGGATTCATTTGTGTATTTGCATAGTTAAATTTTGAAATATCTAGATAATAAACACTTTGAAATGGAGAAATCCTGTGAATACCACGAATTTCCTTTGCACTATTCAAAAGACTAATTGTAGTTTAAGATATTATAAACACATCATAAATAACCAATGAAAAACCTTATCTTTGCGATAAATGCATTTAAATTTGTTTTACATATTTATTATAAAAAAAATATTGAGAATATGGGTCTCCAAAGAAAACTAATAGGTCAAGGTAATAGAAATGAAATCTATGAAATTACAATGCCGAATGGTGATAAGATAGTCTTAAGAACGTGCAATAGTAAGATCCTAGATAAAACGGTAAAAATGTGGGAACAAACAAAAAAAGCGGGGCTGAAAACAACATCATTTTTAGAACCTAGTTCCGATAGAGGAAAGTCAGTTTTACTAACTGAATCGTTGGATACCAATGATTCCTATTACATATCACCCAATACGGATAATAATACTAACAATACTAAAGAATGGGAACTTTCTCAGAACAAGATAATTGAAATTTTGAATTTTAAAGAGTTTGTGGTGGAAATGATGAAGGTGGCAGAGAGAGCGGCAAAAAGGTCATTGAGTGTTTTCTCAGATGCATATTTTTATAAAATCGAGAAAGGAAAGAATCGGATAAAATTAGATTACGTTATTGCTGATTGGGAAAATATCTGCGAAACAAAATATGATTCTAAATTAATAAATGGGAATAAAAATTTTGTGTTAGATTCGTTATACCAATTTGTGAATAAATATGTGGATGATAACGGTTCTCAAAAAAGAAGGTATTTGGATGAAATCGAGAACTCACGACCATAACAATGATGTGATTGATTATAGCATATAAATTATATATTTGTATATTATTAATTAATCATATCGTATATGTTAGAAACTTATAGTGATTTTGTATCAAAAAAGAAATTTTTTGCTTCAAATGAAATAATTGATTCAGTTAAAGATTGGGATGATTTCGTTCAATCTTTGCCAAAGGGGAAAAATTATGTGTATAGAGGAGTAAATAATTCTTCGTATAAGATGTATTCATCATTTCAGAGGAAATGGGATAGCAAACAGGTGGACTCGTATAATAAAATTAATAGAAATTTTAATGATCATTGGGAATTTGCTCAGTATTTGATTGATGTGGTAAAAAACCATCCAGACCTACCTTGTTTCCTTAGTGGGGATGGCATAGACATTAATTCTATGGCTTTACTCCAACATTTTGGATATCCAAGCATGTTGATTGACTTTTCATACGATTTGAAGATTGCCCTTTTTTTTATGACCGAAAATATGGAAGCAGAATATTGTTCTTTGTATTACATTAATGATGAGGAGAATCCATATAAAAATTGTAGTTTGGAAGATGTAAATGCAACGGGACTAAAAAAATTAGCAGAATTATGTAGTTTAGATGATTTGCATATTGTTAATTATGAAAAAGTGTTGAAAGAATTTGAAAATCTTCCTCTGTCTAATTATAAGAATATTGATTACATTTTAGTAAAGGGGGGAGTAAATAATCCTACTGTTTCTAAGAGTAATGATTTAGGGGTTCAGTTCACCTATAATTTTACAAACCCACGAATGGGCCAACAAAGAGGCCTTTTCTTTTTAAATACTACACCGGATAAACCATTGGAAAGTCTTATTCTAGATCATAATTATAATTTTATTCATTGTGTTAATGTTAAAAAGGATGTGGTGCTTCATATAAAACAGAATTATATCAGTGAAGTAACACGAGAAAATCTGTATTATCCAAACAAGGGTGCTCAATCTATAGAGAAAATATTTGAAGATTTGAAAAAGCAAAACAAAATATAAATAGACGTGTTTTAGGGTGAATTTACAATCATGTATTAATAAAATGATCTTATTACTTCAATAGGCTTGCCTTATCGGCACGCCTGTTTATAGATAGACTATAAATTTGAAATTTGGGAAAGAAAATGCGGTGTAACTAAATCAGTTACACCGCATTACTACTATTTACTTATCCGAAATTTCGGTATTTTACTTAACCTCCTCAAAATCAACATCTGTGATATTATCACCATTGTTGCCACCAGCATTACCTGGATTTGGATTTCCTTGAGGTCCTTGCTGTGCTTGAGCTTGTGCATTATACATATCTTGAGAAGCTGCTTGGAAAGCTGCATTCACATCATTGATTGCTGCATCAATGCCAGCGATGTCTTGTGCTCTGTGTGCATCTTTCAATCGACTCAATGCTGCCTCGATTGCAGATCTCTTGTCTGCTGGAAGCTTGTCACCATACTCCTTCATGTTCTTCTCGGTTTGGAAGATAACACTATCAGCTTGGTTGATCTTATCGATACGCTCCTTCTCCTTCTTATCTGCATCTGCATTAGCTTCTGCCTCTGCTTTCATTCTCTTGATCTCATCATCTGACAATCCGGATGATGCTTCAATACGAATCTTCTGCTCCTTACCTGTTGCTTTATCTTTTGCAGATACGTTCAAGATACCATTTGCATCTATATCAAATGTAACCTCGATTTGAGGTACTCCACGTGGTGAAGGCATAATGCCATCCAAGTGGAATCGTCCGATGGTCTTGTTATCCTTTGCCATTGAACGCTCTCCTTGCAATACGTGGATCTCAACGGATGGCTGATTATCTACGGCTGTGGTAAATACCTCTGACTTCTTCGTTGGAATCGTCGTATTTGCATCAATCAACTTCGTCATCACACCTCCCATTGTCTCAATACCTAATGACAATGGTGTTACATCCAACAACAAGATATCTTTTACCTCTCCTGTCATCACACCTCCTTGGATAGCTGCTCCGATTGCTACCACCTCATCAGGGTTTACTCCCTTAGATGGAGCCTTTCCGAAGAACTTCTCCACTGCTGCCTGAATAGCAGGAATACGTGTAGAACCTCCTACCAAGATGACCTCATTGATATCACTTGTAGTCAAACCTGCATTCTTCAATGCTGTCTTACATGGCTCAATCGTACGTTGAATCAAATCATCAATCAATTGCTCGAACTTAGCACGTGTTAACGTCTTAACCAAGTGTCTTGGCACACCGTCAACTGGCATAATATAAGGCAAGTTGATTTCTGTTGAAGTAGTGTTAGACAACTCAATCTTAGCCTTCTCTGCTGCCTCTTTCAAACGTTGAAGAGCCATAGGATCCTTGCTCAAATCAACTCCACTGTTGTCTTTCTTAAACTCATCTACCAACCATTCGATGATTCTGTGGTCGAAGTCATCTCCTCCCAAGTGTGTATCACCATCGGTTGATTTTACTTCAAATACGCCATCTCCTAACTCAAGGACTGACACATCGTGTGTACCACCTCCACAGTCGAAGACAACAATCTTCATATCTTGGCTCTTCTTATCCAAACCGTATGCCAAAGCTGCTGCCGTAGGCTCATTGACAATACGCTTTACAGTCAAACCTGCAATCTCTCCTGCCTCTTTTGTAGCCTGACGTTGTGCATCATTAAAGTAGGCTGGTACGGTGATAACTGCCTCAGTTACTGTCTCTCCAAGATACTCCTCTGCTGTAGTCTTCATCTTCTGAAGAATCATAGCTGAAATCTCTTGTGGCGTATACATACGTCCGTCGATATCTACACGAGGTGTATTGTTTGGTCCACATACCACTTTATATGGTACACGTGCAGCCTCTGCCGTTACTCTATCAAATGTCTCTCCCATAAATCTCTTTATGGAAAAAACTGTCTTCTGAGGATTGGTGATCGCTTGTCTCTTTGCAGGATCTCCAATCTTACGCTCTCCACCATCAATAAATCCAATCACAGAAGGTGTCGTACGTTTACCTTCACTATTTGCAATGACCAAAGGTTCATTACCTTCCATCACAGCGACACAGGAGTTTGTCGTTCCTAAGTCTATTCCAATAATCTTTCCCATATCTATATGTTTTTTATTAATTATTTCGTTTTTAGTTTTGTTTGTGAACATCCTTCTTTCAATGTCACACTTTTCATAAATCAAAGTTTATGCCAAATCCATTTTCATAATTTCTTCCTTATTTTTGTCAGTTTTCTCCTTTTTTTATCCCCCATTCTTGTCAGTTAATCTGACATTATGTCAGACAACCGTTCATGACAGACTTCTCTTCCCCTCCCTTTCCCACCTATATAAGTGAGTTCTATAATGTTTCTCTTTTTTATTTCATTTCATGCCTTATTATTTCTAATTCTTCCGTAAATTTGCACCATGGCAAAACAAAATACATCTGTTAAAGAGCGTACTCGCACTAACCTGCAAGAACCGCATGATTATGTAGTCATCTTTCATAATGACGACTTCACAACCTACGATTTTGTTGTGAAAGTTCTTAAAGTTGTTTTTCGTAAATCGGAAAGCGAAGCAGTCAAACTTACCGTACAAGTGGATACGGAGGGACAGGCTATCGTCGGTCATTACTCCTACGACATCGCTGTCACCAAAACGAACAAAGCCATTCAAATGGCTCGCGCGGAAAACTTCCCGCTTAAAATCACTTACGAACAAGCTTAATTACTTCTTATGGAAACTATGCATCTAGATAAAATAGTCGAAAACACCTTCATGCGTGCAACAGACCTAACTGTATTTTTCGACAACGAATATGTACTGCCGGAACATCTGCTTTTGGCTCTACTCGAACAAAAGGAGTTTACTTCCATAGCCTCCAACTACATTAATTTGGATGGTCTTCACCAGGAACTCCTTAATTATATCGCCAAGGAGACTGAACATATCGAACTCTCTAAAGAGGAAAAGGAAAAGTTCCAACCGGAATTTTCCGCCCAAATGGAATCACTCTTCTTTAAACTTGTCCAAAATGCTCATTTTGCTCACTCGGAACTTATCCATGTGACGCATGTCATTCAAGTACTACACGAAGATCTAATCGATTCTCATGCTGCCTTTTTCATAAAAAAATATATGACAGGCAACTTCGGCGACCTCCTCAGCGACCTGATTGATAGCGACGAAATCTCGAAAGCAGGGAGATCCAAATCCAATGATAATATCCTAAATGAGATAATTGAAAACGTCAATTTCCCTGATATGGAGAATTTAATCTTCTCCACTGAATATGGCGATGAAGCATCATCTGACGAGAATCGCGCACAGGAATGGGAAGAGCAGGTGGTGTGCATCAACGACCAACTGGAAGGACGTAATCCCCTCATCGGTAGAGAACAGGAATTGGAACGAACCATTCAGATCCTCTGTAGAAAGGAGAAAAACAACCCTCTGCACATCGGAGAACCTGGTGTGGGAAAAACCGCACTCGTCTATGGTCTGGCCAACCGCATCAACAAAGGCAAGGTTCCTAAACGCTTGAAAGGTTATAAAATATATGAACTCAATATCGGAAACCTAATCGCTGGCACTCAATACAGAGGTGACTTTGAAAAGAGACTCAAAGGAATCATGGAAGGTCTTCGTCAAAAGGAGAAATGCATCGTCTACATCGATGAAATCCACAACCTTGTGGGTGCCGGTCAGATTGGTGAGGGATCGCTTGACGCAAGTAACCTGTTAAAACCATACCTCGAAAGTGGTGATATCCGCTTTATCGGAAGTACCACCTACGAAGAGTTCAACAAACACTTCTCGAAAGACAAAGGTCTCGTCCGTCGCTTCCAGCAAATCGATATTCTGGAGCCCTCCATCGAAGAGGCCATTGAGATTGTATCTCAACTGAAACCCATTTATGAAGAGTTTCACAACGTTATATACGATCAGGAGGCGATTGATTATGCAGTTCGCTCCAGTGCCGAATTCATTGCCAACCGATTCCTGCCTGACAAAGCCATCGATCTTATCGACGAGGCTGGTGCCTATGCAGAAACACATCCACACAGAGGGGTCAAACAACCAGTTATCAACAAGGAGATGATCACACAACTCCTATATAAGATATGTAAGATTGATGCCAATGCGTTGAAAGAGGAGAACAATGAGTTAGTACAAACGCTTGAAAAGGATATCCTTGCCAATATATATGGTCAGGACAATGCTGTTCGTCAGATTGTCGAGACTATTCAAATGTCAAAAGCAGGATTGTTGGATGAATCCAAGCCAATCGCTAGTCTGCTGTTTGTTGGTCCGACCGGTGTGGGTAAAACAGAACTCTGCAAGGTCTTGGCAGAAAAACTGGGTATCTCGCTGGTTCGATTCGATATGAGTGAATATGCAGAGAAGCACACGGTTGCCAAACTGATTGGTTCGCCTGCCGGATATGTAGGCTATGAAGATGGCGGATTGTTAACAGATGCCATCAAAAAGACACCAAACTGTGTGTTACTATTGGATGAGATTGAAAAGGCACATTCCGATATTTTCAATATTCTATTGCAAGTAATGGATTATGCCAAACTAACGGATAATAAAGGTAACAAAGCTGATTTCCGTCATGTGATTCTCATCATGACCTCCAATGCAGGTGCACAATATGCCCACCAGGCAAGTGTCGGATTTGGATCACAAGTCACCACGGGTAAGGCCATGTTGAATCAAGTGAAAAAAACATTCAAACCAGAGTTCATCAACCGTCTTAACGATATCATTGTGTTTAATGATATGGATGAAACCATGGCAGGTTTGGTGTTGGATAAGAAGGTGGGTATCTTGAAAAAGAAGATGAAAGCAAAAGGTATCACGCTCACCTTGTCGAATGAAGCACATGCCTTCCTTTTGAAGAAAGGATTCTCGAAGGAGTATGGTGCAAGAGAGATGGATAGAGTAATCCGTGCACACCTTACCACGCTACTCAGCAAGGAGGTACTCTTTGGTTCGCTAAAAGGTGCAAAGAAAGCAAAGGTGATTTTAAAAGATGAGAAACTGACAATCGGAAAGTAAAAATGGTTTTCAAACTCACAGACAAACTCGAATTCCCTGATCCGCATTACGGAGACGAAGACGGACTACTCGCCGTAGGTGGTGATCTATCGGTCGATCGACTTCTATTGGCCTATTCCAATGGTATTTTCCCGTGGTACTCTTTCCGAGATAGTCCCATATTGTGGTATTGTCCGATGAAACGTTTTGTCATCTACCCAAGTGAGATTCACATCTCCCACTCCATGCGCACCATGATGAACAAGGATACATACAAAGTAACCCTAAACCATGATTTTGAGAAAGTGATTCTCTCCTGCAGTGGGTTGCGCATTAAACAAGAAGGAGCATGGCTGGGAAAGGATATGATAGATGCCTATATTCGTCTCTACGAACAAGGTTTCGCAGCCAGTGTAGAGGTATGGGAAGAAGATCGGCTTGTGGGAGGTTTGTATGGTGTGACATTAGGTAAATGTTTCTTTGGTGAGAGCATGTTCTCGCTCGTTCCAAGTGCCTCAAAACTTGCCTTGATATGTTTGGCACAGACGCTTGAAAGCGCCGGAGGAAACATGATCGACTGCCAGTTCGAAACGCCCCATCTGAAAAGCATGGGAGGACGTTACATTTCCTATGAAGAATACATGAAAAACATATATGAGGAGGACGAATAACTCATCAATAATCAGAGAGATATCACCTTTCATATTATAAAATAGATGTTTCACTTAAAATCATTTCATCATATCATTTTTTTTCTATTTTTGCATTTCGAACAAGAAACCATATCATTATGAGATACATTATAACACTGACAGTTCTTATTTTCATATCGATCAGCTCATTTGCCAATTACACAATGGAGAGAACTGTTGTCGATGATTTTGAACGCATCTACTTTGTATTTACCCCAAGCAACTATCAAAATGGCGATAAAGAACGTCCTGTGATGGTTCTACTCCATTCAACAGGAGTTAGTGCCTTGTCATTTGCCGAAACCTGTAGAGCACAAGAAATTTGCGATCGAAATGATGCCATCGTCGTATTACCAGAAGCATTGGATGAAGACGATGATGAAGTGATTGAAGCCATGGGAACACTGATAAAATACAATTTGTTACCAGAAGGTTTGAAAGATAAATATGTATGGGGAGCAGGAGCTCGCATCTATATGGAAGACCTAAAGAAATCAGCAGGTTCCTTCGCCTCCTCCCTTATCAATTCCAAAATGCCAAACGCTGTGGCAAAAGGATATATCGAACTCTGTGAAGACAAAGATGATGTGAAATTCATCAATACCGTCTTAGATGAGATGAAAAGTAAATACAACATAAATGACAACATCTATGTGGCAGGAGCATCCATCGGTGGAGTTATGGCATACAAATACGCATACAGCGAAGGCTGCAAAGCAAAGAAAGTGGGCGTTATCAATGGCTTCGTAGGGAAAGCACTTGACGACACCAAGCCACTCAACATGCCTCTGTGTGTTTTTCAAAGTTTGTCGGATGAACTCATTCCCTATAACGGCGGACTGTTTACTGACTCTCTTCAAACCATTCTCAATAATATACCTATTAAGAATCTATGTACAAGCGCAGAGGTAACGGAAACACATCAGGACCTCAACACATTCATCACCATACAAAAAATTGAATATGGATGTGGTGATAATCCAACATGGTGCTACGCTATCTCCAATGTCTCCCATTTCACCATTCTCAGTGAAGACAAAGATGATATTGGATATATGAATGAATTGGAAAAGTTTTTCTTCCAACTCCCAACAAAAACCACTGAAGAAACACTTATTCCTAACAACCAGCCACTGATCTACCCTACATCCGCTTCAGAAAAGCTCTATTGCGAAGTGACAGGAGAATATACGGTAACAAACCTATTGGGCTGTGTCGTTCTATCAGGAAGCAATGAAAATAATATTATTGACATATCATCGTTATCCGTTGGAGAATATATCTTCTCCATCAAAACTGCTGATGCAATTCACAAATCAATCTTCATAAAAAGATGAAAAAAATATTACTATATCTTATGCTCATGACATCCGTATGTTCGTATGCAGCATTAGAAACCAAAACGATGATGGTAGATGGATATGAGAGAACCTATCTCGTATACACTCCATCCTCCTATAATGACACCACTGATTATCCCGTACTCATGCTACTACATCCCATCGGATTCTCAGCAACAGATTTCGCGGAAGTCAGTTCTCCCCAAACCATTAGTGATGTCAACAACGCCATTATCGTCTTACCTGAAGCTTTGGATGAACAAAATGATGAGATTGTCAAAATCTTCTCCATGCTATCAGAATATAACAAACTACCTAACGGATTCAACATCAATAAAGTTTGGTCATCAGGCGCCCGCATTCAATATTCCAAAATCGAGCAGATGGCGGGTAATGCTGCAATGTTACTCTCATTTCTCATGCCCAAAGCCAAAGCAGCAGGATATGCCCAACTAAACGAAAATATTGACGATGTGAAGTTTCTCAACGAAGTGATTAATGAACTGCAAAGCTCATATCATGCCAACACAGACATATTTGTAGCAGGTGTATCCCTAGGAGGTTCGATGACCTATAAGTATGCCTTCAGTCCCAACTCCAAAGCAAAAAAGATAGGAGTGGTACATGGATTTGTCAGTGCAGCCACCGACACGACCCAACAAATAAACATACCTTTATGTGTGTTTCACAGTCAGGCAGATAAAGTTGTCGAATACAATGGAGGACTCCTCACAGGACCTATTTCAGACGACGTACACTCTTATGCAACAAAGATTGGATGTGATAGCATCTATACCGAAGAGTTAATGCCCAATATCAAAGATGACGGTATAAGCGTCACCTACAGAAAATACACAAATCCCGATGATTCTACACAATTCGTTTGGTATTACATTGCCGACAATGCCGCACATCAAGAAATTCTCAATGGGAACGATAATGACATCGATTACGTCACTATTCTAGAAGAATTCTTTTTCTTCACACCTACCATCCGCGACATGGACGACGTGATAGAGACACCCAACACTCGTTGGATAGTCTACCCTAACCCAACAAAAGATTATCTATATTGCACAATGAAAGGAGAATATGAGATTACGGATATGACAGGACGCGTACAAATGAAAGGCGAAATACCAGAAAATGGATGTGTCAATCTCACAGACATTCCTTCTCAAACGTACATTTTTGTCTTAAAAAATGGCCAAATAGTAAAAAAGGAGCGAATAGTTAAGAAATAATCTGACAAAAGAGATACAGGGATAAATGAAAAAAGTTATCTTTGTAACGCTAAAAATGAAATTTTAGAATTCAAATATAAAATAGTACTATGCAATTAATTGACAATTTCAATTTTGCCGGTAAGAAGGCAATCGTTCGCGTGGACTTCAATGTACCATTGAACAAAGAGACAGGAGAAGTAAGTGATGACACACGTATTCGTGGAGCTCTACCAACCATCAAGAAGATTATCGCTGATGGAGGTTGTGCTATTTTGATGTCACACATGGGTCGTCCAAAACAAAATCCAGATCCAAAATATTCATTAAAGCAGATTGTTCCTGCTATTGAGAAATACTTAGGAACAATTCAGTTCTGCGACGATTGCATGAAAGCAGAAGCACAAGCAAAAGCATTGAAAGCTGGAGAGATCCTATTGCTTGAAAACCTTCGTTTCTATGCTGAGGAAGAAGGAAAGCCTCGTATGGAGAAAGACGAACCAGGATATGACGAAGCAAAGAAGGCTCTTAAGAATGCACAAAAAGATTTCGCAAAGAAATTGGCTTCATACGCAGATGTATATGTAAATGATGCATTTGGAACAGCTCACCGTAAACATGGTTCTACAGCTGTTATTGCTGATTATTTTGACGAGAACAACAAGATGTTCGGTTTCTTGATCAACAGCGAGTTGAAAGCTATGGACAAAGTGTTGAACGAGGCACAAAAGCCATTCACTGCTATCATGGGTGGTGCTAAGGTATCTGATAAGATCATGATCATCGAGAACTTGCTCGACCGTGTTGACAACCTTATCATCGGTGGTGGTATGACCTATACTTTCATCAAAGCACAGGGTGGTAAGATCGGTAACTCTCTTTGCGAGGATGACAAACTTGATTTGGCTAAAGAAGTATTGGCAAAAGCTGCAGCTAAGGGTGTTAAGGTATACATCCCAACAGATGCTGTTAACGCTGATAAATTCGATAAAGATGCTAACACAAACATCTCTAAGACAAACGAGACTCCAGACGGATGGATGGGATTGGATATCGCTGACGAGACAATCAAGACTTACAGCAATGTAATCGCAAACTCTAAGACAGTTCTTTGGAACGGTCCTATGGGAGTATTCGAGTTTGACAAGTTCGCTAAAGGAACTTCTGCTGTTGCTCAAGCTGTTGCAAAAGCAACTCAAGAAAACGGTGCCTTCACTTTGATCGGTGGTGGTGACTCAGTTGCTGCTATCAACAAGAACAAGTTGGCTGACAAAGTTAGCTACGTTTCTACAGGTGGTGGCGCTATGTTGGAATATATGGAGGGTAAGATCCTTCC
>JAFRNH010000101.1 GCA_017430235.1 Paludibacteraceae bacterium
AATGATTATGTTTGTTACCGTGATGGGGGTTGTATACATTCCAAAACTATCTTTCTGCACCTTCGATCTCATCTTCTTCTTAACGAAAAAGAGATGGAGATGGATTCAACGTCTCGGTTATGTTGCCGCCGCTATTGCTGGATTAACCATTCTTCACGCCGTTTTCTTCCAGCGTTTCAACTTCGGCAAACAAGAGGTAACAGTGGAAATAGAAAACCTACCGCAATCCTTCGAAGGATATAAGATCCTACAAATCAGTGATATGCACTTAGGCAGTTTCGCCTACTCTCAGGAAAAAATCAAACCATTGATGGATTCTGTCAATGCGCAAAAAGCCGACTTGATTGTTTTCACGGGCGATATGGTCAACAACTTCGCCACAGAATGTAATGGATGGGGAGAGGTGTTCGCACGATTAAACGACTCCACACCTAAACTTGGCATACTTGGCAACCACGACTATAGTGAATACTTCAACTGGAAAGATGAGGATTTAAAGTCGATGAACAGCATGGCCGTAAGGCAGAAAATCAGAGATTTCGGATTCAAACTTCTTTTAAACGAATCTCAAATTATTCATAAAGGAAATGACTCTATCGCCATCATCGGACTGGAAAGTTGGGGACGCAAAGCAAACAACAATTTCGCAGACATTCAAAAAGCCACCAAAGGAACGGAAAATATCGAAACAAAAATCCTATTGGCACACGAACCTAATTTCTGGAAAGACAGTATATGTCCATTCTACGACATTGACCTCACTTTCTGCGGTCATACGCATGCTGCACAGATGGGACTTGAAATAGGAAGTTTCAAAATCTCCCCTGCCCGATTGATGTTCGAATATTGGGACGGTCTATACGAGCATAACGGGAAACAAATCTTTGTGTCTCGAGGAATCGGTTGCGTAGGCATACCTGCCAGAATGGGTATGCGACCTAAATACGCGGTGATCACACTAAAAAGAAAACAGCAATGAAGATTCGGGAGATAACAACTCAAATAGAAGACTTTGCTCCACTTAAATACCAAGAATCATACGACAACAGTGGCATTCAAGTGGGAGATGTCAACCAAGAGGTGAAAGGTGTTTTATTATGCATAGACATTACAGAAGAGGTGGTCGACGAAGCCCTTCGTAAAGGATGCAACCTAATCATCTCTCACCACCCTCTGATTTTTGGTGGAATAAAAAAAATCACGCCCGACACATACATTGCCAGAACCATCATAAAAGCTATCGAAAATCATATTGTGTTGTACTCCAGTCACACCAATATGGACAAGGCCCCTCATGGTGTCAATTATCAGATTGCCAAAAAATTAGGCATCAACGTAGAGAAAATGCTTGAGGAGGAAAAAGACGGGAGCAATTTTGGATTAGGCATTGTGGGCGAATTAAACCAAGAGGAAGACGCACTTCAATTTTTGGAACGTGTCAAAGAAATCATTCACATTGGATGCATCCGCCACACTGAAATTCCACAAGGAAAAAAAGTGAAAAGGATTGCACTCTGCGGAGGATCAGGATTTGAATTTCTCCCCCTTGCCATCAAAGAAAAAGCAGACATCTATCTCACTGGAGATTTGAAATACCATCAATTCTTTGAAGCTGACGGGCAAATTATAATTGCTGATTTCGGCCATTTTGAATCCGAACAATTCACAAAAGATATTTTTTATGAGATAGTTTCAAAAAATAATGCTAACTTTGCAATATATTTTTCAGATAGTAAAACTAATCCGATTAATTACATATAAGACATGTCAGAAAAAGATACAAAAGAGATTTCAGTAGAAGAGAAACTAAAGGCACTCTTCGATTTGCAGTTAGTGAACTCAGAAATCGACAAAATTAAGACATTGAGAGGTGAGCTTCCTTTGGAAGTACAGGATTTGGAAGATGAGATTACCGGTTTAACCACTCGCGTATCCAACCTGAATGACGAAGTTCGTCAAATCGACTCTGAAATAACAGGCAGAAAAGCAGATATCGAGAATGCAAGAGGGCTTATCTCAAAGTACCAAGAACAGCAAGATAACGTTAAGAACAATCGTGAATACGAAAACCTTTCCAAGGAAATCGAATTTCAACAATTGGACATCGAATTGCACGAGAAGAAGATCAGAGAAGCTAAGAAACTAAGCGAAATCAAGAAAGAAGAGTTACAAAAGACTCAAGATTTGATCGCTGATCGTCAAGAAGCTTTAGTACAAAAGAAAGCTGAATTGGACGAAATCGTATCTGAAACAAAGCAAGAAGAAGACAAACTTCGCGATAAAGCAAAAGAAATTGAAGCAAAAATCGAAGATCGTTTGTTGAACGCTTTCAAACGTATTCGTAAAAACGCAAGAAACGGATTGGCTGTCGTTCCTGTAGAGCGTGATGCTTGCGGTGGTTGCTTCAATAAGATTCCGCCTCAAAGACAATTGGATATCCGTTTGAGAAAGAAAGTAATCGTTTGCGAATATTGCGGAAGAATACTAATCGACCAAGAAATGGCTAGCGAAGAAGAGCACAACGCTTAGTGTTAGCTAAATCATAAGCATAAAAAAAAGTGTATCTCATCGATACACTTTTTTTTGTTTCCATTATGAAATTCTTTTTCATTCAACCCAATTAGAACTTACCTGAAAGGATTTCCTCCAACATGACCACCATACCATTGATGTGTTGAAGAAGAGGATCAGTAAGGAATATGGAATTATTGCTGATAACCTTTGTCTCCACATAATTGTTGTTTAGACCTTGAACTGCCTCTTCAAAATTAGAGAATGGAACTACACCATCAGGATTACCATGAAGAAGTTTCAACTTATATTGTGGCTGCCATCCGTGACATAGATTTTGGCGATCCATCAATTCAAGAAGTTTAGCCAAATGATCTGGATGTTCCGTGATATATTCTATATTAAGGATATCACCAAGAGACTTGCCATTGAACTTCAACATCATATCGATCACATTCTCACTGTTATTTCTGACAGCTTGAGGAACGCCTGTTGAAAGTGCCCACGGAGTGAAGAAATCCTCATATCTCATGTTAGTAACCTCTGATGGATAGCTATTGAACATACTGTTGATTACAAGAGGAACTACAGAGCCAAGTCCCATCTTCTTTCCCTGCTCATACTCTTCCATATAAGTCTCAAAAGTACGACGAAGATCGTATGGTCCATCACCGCAGTACACCTTATCCAAATTGATTCTTCTTTGAGTTTCCATATCCAATTGTTGCACTCTACGAAGAGAAGCCAAAGAGACTGATCCTCCTTGTGAATAACCTACGATATATGATTTGTATGAATTATCAAGAGAAAGTTTTTTAGCTTTTGCATAATCTAAAAGAGCAATAAGGGCATCCACACTGGTACGACCGTGAACCTCATGGTTCAAATATAAATCAGGATGGTCGGATGTGGAACCAAGACCAATATAATCAGGAAGGATACAAAGCGCACCTGTTGCAGCCATGATAGCTTCTACAGAGGTGTATTGTGTAGGAATCATTGCAAATCCGATCTGTGTACCATGGTTGATCAACATCACCTTATTCATTTTACGAAGAAGTGGATATACAATCAATGCAGAAGCATTCACTGGCTCCATGTTTTGATCAAGTGTTCTGTACTCAATGCGTACCACTTTGTATAAAAGCGGAACTAATGCTTTCGTTGTAGCGCCCTGATTATCAGACTGATTTTTGTTTGCCTCCTTGTAAACTCTATCCACGCCATCGAAGATATCAGCATCAACGCTTTTCTTCATATCTCCGATTGTCATCTCATAGAGTTCTTGTTCCGTAACCTCCGATTCATCAAGCACGATGAAAGAAGGCTCACTACTTTGATTCTTTTCTTGAGAGTTCAAGACCTCCTTATCCTTACAAGAAGCCAATCCTGTAAGGATGATCGCCAAAGCGATAAAAAGTTTCTTTTTCATTTTAAATGATTGTTACTAAATAATTGCCTGAAATTAAATAAATAAATTATCGCTCCAATATACAAAAAATAATGGAATCATAAAAAATTTATTTCTTTTATATCACAAACAACAAGGGCCGACTTTTTTTTTCGAAGTCAGCCCTTTAATCATATTTGAACAAACGTCTTATATCTTATCAAGGTTTATATCCACCTTAAATCTTAGAGCATAAGATATCAAACGCCTTACTCAATCCATCAATATTCTTACCACCAGCCTGAGCGAAGAAAGGTTGTCCACCTCCACCGCCTTGAATCTCTTTGGCAGCCTCTCTAATCATTTGAGTTGCATTATAACCTGCAGCAACAATATCATCTGACAATGCTACTGTCAACATTGGTTTTCCATCTACAGAGGTTGCAGCGACAAAGACTAATTTTTCTTTCATCACATTACGGATTTGGAAAGCAACAGACTTCACAAACTCTGGTGAGAAATTGCCTTTAAACGTGATGAGCTTAGCAGATCCCTTGTCTTGAGCAGTCTCAATCAACTTATCACGCGTCTGAAGCACCTTTTCTTGTACATGAGCATCAACGGTCTTCTTCAAATCACCATTCTCATCAATAACCTTCTTAATGGCTTGAACCAAATTAGGTGTATTATTAAAGAATGTCTTCAAATCACGCAACATATCTTGTTGCTCATTCATCAACTCCTCCACCTTAGCAGCAGAGATAGCCTCTATACGACGAACGCCTGCAGCAACGGAAGTCTCCATCAAAATGCGAATCATTCCGATTTCGCCCGTAGACTTAACATGCGTACCACCACATAATTCAATAGACGGACCATATTTAATCACACGAACAGTGTCTCCATATTTCTCACCAAACAAAGCCATAGCACCCATGTCACGAGCTTGTTGGATTGGCATGTCACGGAATTCTTCCAATGGAATATTCTTTCGAACCATCTCATTAGCAATCTTCTCCACCTGACGAAGTTCCTCGTCTGTCACTTTCTGGAAGTGAGAGAAGTCGAAACGCAAAGATTCTGCAGACACCAATGAACCTTTCTGTTCCACATGAGTACCCAACACCTGACGCAACGCATAGTCTAACAAGTGAGTTGCAGTGTGGTTGCATGCAGTCTGCTGACGTTTAGCAAGATTCACCACAGCACGGAATGAAGCAGAAGGATCAGATGGCAAGTTCTTCATCAAATGAACACTCAGATTATTTTCTTTCTTAGTATCGATGATTTCATATTTAACGCCATCCGACTCGATATAACCAGAATCGCCCAACTGACCACCCATTTCTGCATAGAAAGGAGTCTTATCAAAAACGACTTGGTACAATTCTGTATTCTTTTGTTTTATCTTTCTATAACGAAGGATTTCAACATCAGTATCCAACAAATCATATCCGACAAATTCTGATTCACCTTCACGAAGAGAAACCCAGTCGCCTGTCTCAACAGAAGCCGCATTACGTGCACGCTCCTTTTGTTTTTGCATTTCAACATTAAACTCCTCTTCATTAACAGTCATACCATTTTCACGAAGGATCAACTCCGTCAAATCCAATGGGAATCCGAAAGTATCATACAAGGTGAATCCATCTTTACCAGATATTTCAGTTTTTCCTGCAGCCTTCGTATCATTCATCACTTTATCCAACAAGCGGATACCAGTTTCCAATGTACGAAGGAAAGATTCTTCCTCCTCTTTTATCACCTTCACCACCAACTGTTGTTGAGCGATTAATTCAGGATAAGCCTCGCCCATTGTTTCAATCAACACAGGGATCAACTTATACATAAAAGCGTTACGTTGGCCAAGGAAGGTGTAACCATAACGAACAGCTCTACGAAGGATACGGCGAATCACATAACCAGCCTTTGCATTAGAAGGCAATTGACCATCGGTGATAGAGAATGCGATTGTACGGATATGATCAGCAATCACACGCATAGCAATATCCGTCTCTTTCTTCTGACCGTATTCAAAGCCGCTGATTTGTCCAATCACTTTGATGATTGGTTGGAACACATCCGTATCGTAGTTGGATTTTTTACCCTGCAAAGCCATGCAAAGGCGTTCAAATCCCATACCAGTATCCACATGTTTAGCAGGAAGCGGTTCCAAAGAACCATCCGCCTT
The DNA here is from genome assembly GCA_017430235.1 of Paludibacteraceae bacterium. Lineage (GTDB taxonomy): Bacteria > Bacteroidota > Bacteroidia > Bacteroidales > Paludibacteraceae > UBA1181. The sequence continues at coordinate 6,093 of JAFRNH010000101.1, forward strand.
ACGATTGAACTGCATGAATACGTTGTTCCAAATCTCAATCACCTGCGGATTATCCTTATTAACCAACTCAACGCCTGGAACGATTGCACGTTCAGAGTCATCACGAAGGTCTATGTGAATTTCTGAGCAAGGTCCACACGGTCCCGTGTCACCCTTTTCAAATAAATTATCATGTTTGTTTCCATTGATGATACGATCTTTTGGCAAGAACTGAGCCCAGATTTCTGCAGCTTCATCATCACGACTCAAATTATCCTCCTTACTACCTTCAAACACAGTTGCATATAGACGGTCTGGATCCAATTTCAATACATCCACAAGATATTCCCACGCCCAAGAGATCGCCTCTTTTTTAAAGTAATCGCCAAAAGACCAGTTACCCAACATCTCAAACATCGTATGATGGTAAGTATCCAATCCCACCTCTTCCAAATCATTATGTTTTCCACTAACGCGAAGGCATTTCTGAGAGTCCGCGACACGAGGATACTTTCGAGGTTGATTACCCAGGAATATATCCTTAAACTGATTCATACCCGCATTGGTAAACATCAATGTAGGGTCGTTTTTGACCACCATAGGTGCAGAAGGAACAATTGTATGTCCTTTCGATGCGAAGAAATCGGTGAACGATTTACGTATTTCCTTTGCTGTTAACATGTTAAATATTTTAGGCATCGGAGATTTTTGGAAATCCCCTTTATTCTGAAGCGCAAAATTAGCATTTTTCTATAAAAAAAATTACCTTTGCATTGTAAATTGTAAAAAGAATTTATCAAAAATGGCAAAAGCAAAATTTCAATTCAATCCTAAGACACTCTCTTTTGAGCGGATTGATAACACCATAAAGCACAAATTCGGCAGTTTCATCTCTCATCTTCTAAGTGGTGTTCTTGTCGGCCTTGCATTCTTTATTGTATTTGCACTTTTCATTGACTCCCCTCAAGAAAAGGAGTTGAAAAGTGCCAATGCAGAATTGGAGGCTCAATACAAACTACTGAGTTCTCAATTAGACCAAATACAAGATGTATTAACAGACATAGAGCAACGTGACGACCAGCTCTACCGTTCTGTTGTTCAAGCAGAACCAGTTGCAGCCAATCTGCGAAGACTGAATCATTCACAAAGAAGATACAACGACATCCGTCAGAAAACCAATTCGGAAATTGCAGCCATAACCTCTGCTCAGTTGGATGACATCAAGAGGCAACTATATATACAATCCGTCTCGTTCGACGAGGTAGTGAACCTTGTACGCAACAAGGAAGACATGCTGTTAAGTATTCCTGGCATTCAACCAGTTATGAACAAAGACCTACGAAGAATGGCCTCCGGATTCGGTATGAGAATAGACCCCATCTACAAAACGCCGAAGTTTCATGCAGGTATGGACTTCTCAGGCGACACTGGTACGGAAATCTATGCTACAGGCAAGGGTGTCATCGATTTCAAGGGATGGATGCAAGGATATGGCAACACGGTCATCATCGACCATGGATATGGATACAAAACGCTTTACGGACACCTAAATGGTTTTGTTAAAACATTACGTGTTGGTTCCAAAGTGTCTCGAGGTGATGTCATTGCCTATATGGGTAACACAGGAAAATCAACGGGTCCACACCTCCACTACGAGGTTCATTACAGAGACAAAGTGACCGATCCGCGCAATTTCTACTACATGGATTTGTCACCCGAGCAATATGACGAAATGATTCAAATCACCTCCAACAATGGAAACGTGTACGACTAATCCAATCTCCGAGGACAAAAGGAAACTCTATTACACCACCAGCGAAGTGGCAGCCTTGTTGAAGGTCAATGAATCCACACTACGCTTTTGGGAAAAGGATTTTCCTTTCACACAACCGCAAAAGAGTCCGAAAGGAACCCGTCGCTACACTCAGAAAGAAATACGAAACATTCAACTAGTACAATACCTGCTAAAAGACAGGAAACTCACCATCGACGGTGCAAAACTACTATTGAAAGAGAAAAAAGACGAGTTGGAGAAAAAACACGAAATGGTTTTGAAACTACGACACATCAAGACAGAAATACAGTCTCTTCGAAAGGCTTTCGACCAACATTTAAACATTACAGAAGATGATGCTGACGGAATGGCTAACTAACATACAATTCAACCAAGAACTGTTTACTGAGGTTATCGAATACATCGGTACCTTTGCCTTTGCCATAAGTGGCATTCGACTTGCTGCAGGAAAAGATTTTGATTTGTTTGGCGCATACGTTGTCGGACTAGTAACCGCCATCGGTGGAGGAACAATCCGCGACCTCTGTTTAGACCTCACTCCCTTCTGGATGTTAAATGCAAGTTACCTGATATGGACCGCCACAGCTCTTCTCTTCGTAATACTATTCAGGAAACATCTTATCAGGCTGAACAATACATTCTTCATCTTCGACACCATTGGATTGGCGCTCTTTACCGTGGTAGGAATCGAGAAAACATTAGATTGCAACTATGCTTTCTGGGTAGCCATTATTATGGGAACCATCACAGGAGCTGCCGGGGGTATCATACGCGACATCTTCATCAATCAAATACCACTGATATTTCGAAAAGAAATCTATGCCATAGCATGTATCATTGGAGGCATAATCTATTACATAAGTTCCAAATTCATTGACGACGTCACATTAGTGCAAATCATCAGTGCGCTGAGTGTCATCCTCACTAGGGTCATCGCAGTCAAATATAAGATTGGACTCCCTCATATCAAAGGGGAGCCAAATTAGGATTTAATGGGCATTTCAGTCAACCATCCACTCATGAAATGGAGAATCCTCATAGGCACAAATTAAATGGGTAAAATACAAGTTGCATTTGTCTTTGAATATTTTTAACAACTTCCCCTAAAAATACTTTTCAAAACGTAGATTAAATCAAAAAAAAAGCTTATCTTTACAGAAAATTTCAATTAATTACGCAAACTCTTAAAAATAAATACAAAAATGAGAAAATTAATTACTCTTTCAGCTGCATTAGCTTTATCAGTGGGTTGTTTTGCTCAATACAGTTTGTCATTCGAGGCAAACGGATTGAGAGAAGGTGACTACAGAAACATGAAACAGATTGAGTATGTAGAACAATCCAACGCTGGTGCCAATCAAGTATGGGACTTTTCAAAGTCTAAAGTGTTAAAAGACTTCTACATCAGCCAAAACGAAGATTTGTTGAACACTTCAACTGAAGGTTACAGATTAAGTTGCGACGAGGGTGGAGAAAAGAACACATTGTTTGAAATCACTTCAAGTGAAAAGAGATTCTTCGGACTTCAAAACAGTAATACAACATTGACACTCGACGAGCCAATCGTTGATTTGATGTTCCCTCTTTCTTTTGGAGATGGTAAATCTGGTGTATATTCAGGTGCTCTTCAAAGTGGCAACACAACAAGCTACTTCGATGGTACTTACGTAACAAAAGCTGACGCTTGGGGTACTTTGATCCTTCCTGACGGAAACGTTTACAAAAACGTACTTCGTGTTAAGGTTGACAAAGAATACACTGAAACTTTCGGACAAAGCACTTACAAAATCAGCTCTATCCGCTATCAATACTTCGCAGAAGGTGCTCGCTACCCTATTATCATCACAATAGAACAAGAGTACACTCCTGAAAGCGGTTGCAAATGCAAAAACTCAAAATACACTGCAATGTATATGGAGAAACCTGCAGTTTACAAAAACGATGCAATCAAAGTTGCTAAGAAAAAGAGCTCCAAAGGAGAAATCGCTTCTTTCAACTATCTTGCTTCTCCAAACCCATTCGCAGAGTCTTTGAACGTTTCATTTGACCTTGTAGAAAATGCAGAAGTTGTCATCGAAATCCACGACTTGAGCGGAAAAGCTGTTCTTAAGTTGTTCAAAGAGAACTTGACTTCTGGTCAATACTCATACGACTTCGAGACATCTGCTCTCCTTCCTGGAACATATACTCTCACCATCAAAGTTAACGGCAAACTTTACGCCAACAAGATGTTGAAGTCTGGCAAGTAATCAATTATTGAAACATATCTAAAGGGACGCAATACGCATTGCGTCCCTTTTATTTAAAAACTTTCACAATGAGAAAAAGCTTATCCTTATTATTTTTCTTTTTCCTCTCATTATCCTGCTTCGCTCAATCTGCAGGTGACAAACTATTAGGTGTCTACTTTTTGGAACATGACGGAGACCGCTCTAAAGTAAGAATCACCAAAAATCCAAATAACACTTACAAAGTTCAAGTTTTCTGGATGGAAAACATGTACGATAAAAATGGTAAACTTCGCGTGGATCAAAAGAATCCCGACGTCAGTAAACGTAACACCAGAGCCGATCAAATCGTTCTCATCAAAGACTTAACCTATCACAAAGAAGGCGTTTGGAAAGATAGCAAAATCTACGATCCCACTCGTGGATCATTCTTCACTGTAGAGTTGAAATTCAAAGATGCTGAGACATTAGCTGTAAAAGGTTCTTGGGGCATTTTCAGCAAAACAATCTATTGGAAGAAACTGAAAGAATGATGAATGAATAGAAAAATCCTAAAAATCGCCATTCCTGCCATTGCAACCAACATCACCATTCCGCTTCTAAGCATGGTCGACGTTGCCATTGCAGGGCATCTCGGGAACGAATCATTCATCGGTGCCATCTCAGTAGGAAGCACGCTCATCAATTTGTTTTATTGGAACTTTGGATTCTTACGCATGGGCACAAGCGGACTGACAGCACAAGCCTTTGGTGCGAAAAACTTCCCCGAAGCCATCAACACTCTGCTGCGTTCCGTTTTCGTATCCCTTCTGGCATGCATCATCATCTTCTTTCTTAAAAGCATTGTACAAAAAGTTGCTTTTGATTATATGAACACCTCTCCAGAGGTGGAAGAGGCAGCTATTTTATATCTTAATATATGTATCTTAGGCGCACCTGCCGTGATGTGCCTATATAGTTTCAAAGGATGGTTTATTGGAATGCAGAACTCCGTCTATCCGATGATTATAGCCATCTCCATCAATATAATCAATATCATCTGCAGTCTAATCTCTGTTTTCGTTTTAAATCTCGGTATCGCAGGCATTGCCATAGGTTCTCTTATCGCACAATATTGCGGTATTCTCATTGCCATCCTACTGTGGAGAAAGAAATATAACAACCTCTTCCCTCTCATCAACAAAAAGGAGATTTTTGATACACAAAAACTAAAACGATTCACCACCCTAAATGGTGGAATTGCCATAAGAACCGTTTGTCTCACCGCCGTAACCTGCTTCTTCACATTAGCAGGAGCTAAGCAAGGGACCATCTTACTAGCCGTTAACACCCTGCTAATGCAACTATTCTCCATCTTCTCCTATTTTACAGATGGATTCGCTTACGCGGGCGAAGCATTAACCGGTCGATATATCGGAGCCAAAGACCCCGCTAACATGAACAAATCAATTGTTTATCTGTTTCTTTGGGGATTCGGACTAGTTGGCATATTCACAATCATTTACTTTTTCTTCACACCTAATATTCTATCCATACTAACAGACAAGGAGAATGTGATAAATGCAGCCAACGACTATCTTCCATGGGTTGTAGCAATCCCTATATGTGGATTCTCCGCTTTTCTATGGGATGGTATTATGGTAGGCGCAACAATGGCTAAAGGTATGGTATGTGCAATGATATTCGCCACCGTTTCCTTTTTTCTTCTTTACAATCTTCTCATTACGAATCAGGGTAACGACGGACTATGGATAGCCTTTCTAACCTACCTATCCATGAGAGGTATTGTCCAAACTATCTATTTTACGAGAAAGAAAAAGTCTTTATTCGCACCAAGCAAATAATTCATTCCAATATAAGGATTATTAAATTTAGGTTGATTTCTACATATTTCATTCACGAAGGTTATTCACAAGCAATCACTTTCGCCAAAACTTGCTTGTGATGTCCATCAGTTCTCCATTAAAAATGCTATATAATCTCTGATTAGTTGTTCTACTGTTCAACGGACCGCAATCTTCCCTGTATGGTCCCACCTTTATATAATCAAAATCAGCCAAAGGAAAGGATTCTGGCAAATTAGGCTTGCCAGAATACCATCCCACTTTCAACGGCTGATACTTTTCTTTTATGTAATGTGCCAAAGCAACTACCGACTTATGATCTGCATCACCACCCATGAAGCATACACATGTTACATCCCTGCCATACTTCTCTATCAACGCATCCAAAGAAGTCTCATTCAACTCCTCTCCGACATCTTCCATCAAATACGGACTGTGACATCCAACACAACGATTCGGACAATTTGAGATATTAATCGCCAATGTCACCTCGTTGGGTATTTCCTGAAAGACTATATCATAATCAGCATACTTTAGCATACCATTTTAGTATTTTGCATAGAATCTTCTAGATGCCTCTTTCTGACGAGCTTCTGAGAAGTTGCTGATACGTTTCATATATCCAATCACACGAGTCAAGTAATCAATATTCTTACTTTGGCAATGAGGACACTCCTTCAAATAGCGTTTGTCGATGTGACCACAATCGTTACATACCGTGTTAGGAATATTAAATGTAAAGTAGTTACATCCCTCTTTAGCTGCCACACGAATCAACTGACGATATTGATCTTTTGTCAAATGCTCTTCCAAATTCATGTGTAAAGCAGAACCTCCCGTCAAGTGTTCGATGTACTTGCGACCATGTAAGCGGAACTTATCCACCACATTCAATGATGTATCCTCAACGATATAGAAGTAACTATTATAGCAATCACGAGGAACTGAATAGCCATCCTCACGATCCCATTTTGCATGTTTTACACCCACATTCTCTGCAGGAATCATTTCGCAGTTGAACATCACATCCTTAGTACGATACTTCTTGTTGTAACGTTCAACCAAGCCTAAAATACTCTGTACGAAACGAACGTATTCAGGATTATCCTTGATTTCAATACCCATAAACTCAGCAGCTTCAACCAAACCGTTCACACCAACTGTTAGATATTGACGAGACAAATTGATATAACCAGCATCAAACAATGGTAACAATCCTTTTGATTGAAGATACTTCAAATTCTCATTGTAAGCCAATTGAACTTTGTGAACCAAATCAATCACTTCCTCCAAATAAGTTAGATAAGGAATACCATTCTTAACAGCGAACTGAACGCAACGATTCAAGTTGACAGTCAACACACTCTTAGAACCCGTTGAAACACCACCAGCTCCCAAAGTGTAGCTAAAGCCATTGTCTTGAATCTCATTTCTCAAACGGCAGCAACTACTCAAAGAATCTGCATTATCACTGATGTAAGTGAAGAATGAGTGTCCTTCAGCATACATCTCAGCAGTGAAATCACCCCACTCCTCATCTTGAGGTTCGCCATCCTTTGTCAACAACGCCATAGTCTCTACTGGGAATGTCAAGACTGTCTTTGTTCTCTCTGCATTAAACCATTTCATGAAACGTTTTTGCAACCAGCTCAAAGATTCCCAATCAGGACGAGAACCATCAGGGAAGACGAAATTCTCGAATAGACTATTGAAGTAGTATTTATCGTAATAGGAAATATTCCAGAATACAGCTTGGAAGTTACGAGCGCCAGTTGGTTGATTGATAGAATAGACGATCTGCTCGAAGCAATCCGTGATCACCTTATCCAACGAACGCTGACGGGAAGACAAATCAACCACTTTATCTGGATCCTTATAATAATCCTGTCCATATTCCTTTTGAATGAAGTAGTTCATATACATCAAGAACTCAGGCGTAGCGCAAGCACCACTCAACATACTTGATACCATGAACACCATATTAACAAAGCCACCGCAGAAAGCCTTCAGATTGGTTGGTTTCTTTGAGTTTCCGCCAATAGCCAAGGTGCCACCAATCAGCCATGGATACATGGTGATACTAGCACAATAGTTGGCCAAACTGGTTTCATCATTCTTATAGATAAAATGTTGATTCAATAGTTGTAAGTATTTATCGGAGGTCTCCTTACCATACATCTCCTTCAAACGATCTACCAACAGACGACGGTTCAAACGGATGAAGTTGGACTTTGGCAACTCACCTATCAAAGTGGCTATATTCTTATTCTCTACATTAGCATTGGCATCATACTTACTTCCAGAAGCAGAGTTAGATGCATTGCTATAATCTGTAAGGAACTGCAATTTATCGCGGACTTCACGGTCTTCCAAATGTTTTTGACGGTACAAAATATATGACTTTGCCACAGAAAAATATTTTTCTGTCATCAAGGAAAACTCAACTTGGTTCTGAATTTCCTCCACGCTCATACCATTATGAATACTCAGACGACCTAAAATGTCTGTTAAAATCTCTTGTGTCGCGAAACTACCCACGGACAAAAAGGCACGCGAAATAGCGTTTTTGATCTTATCTACCGAAAATGGCTCTGCTTTTCCGTCGCGCTTTACGATAAAAATATTCCCACTCATTTTATCTATTAAATTTAAAATTTTATGTTATTAATTTTCTATTCAGACTTAGCGATAGGGTCACATCGAAATATCTTTTGGATACCTCCATCTCATTATTGCACCTATAAACATTCAAAACTTGTACTAAGAAAAACAACGAAACATCATCCTGTTTTGCCTTTTTAAGTGCTTTCTACTCCAACTCTAAGGACAAAACAAAAATAGGGATATAATTGAAATAATTACATCCCTATTCGATTAAGTTATTAACAAAATCGCAAATCGCTGATTACCAAGCATATTTGATCATTGCACAAATTCGATTATTTGCTACAGTATGATCGGCAACCGCTTCTCCAAAGATATTGCGAGGACCATATCCAACTGTTGTCAATTCATATTCCAAACCTAAGGTCAACTTGTTCACATTGTAAGTAATAGCTGGACATATTCTCCAAATGTAATCAATGTTAGATGCTCCATTCACGTACAAATCACCAAAAATTGCTTTGCTCGTACCGAAGTTATTAAAATATCCCAAGAACAAGTTTCCTTTCACCTTGCTACCATATGACAAGTTCAACCATGTGGAGAAACTACGTAAAGGTGCATAATCACGTGAACCATCCTCATTAATGCCAACCACGCCATATCCACTCATCATGTTCAAATGTGCCGTGTTTTGTCCGAAGACTCCCTTCCAACGCAACAAGAACTTATCCTTCTTATAGTTGATGAACATCATTGGTGAAACAGAGAAGGCATACTCCTTAACTATGCGTTTTGTTGTGTCTGATACGATTTTCTCAACCTCATTTACCTCCTTCACATTGTTGTCTGCATCAAACACCGTATCATTCACAAGAATTTTCTTGTCATAGACATAATCTGTGGTAGTACGTGGACGGATACGTAACATATCGAGACCCGCACCTATTTGGAATCCTTTTTCATTAGCGTAATCCAATCCAATGAAAAACTCTGGCATGATACCTTTGGTTAAGTATTCATCAGATTTTCCATTAGGGCCTACAGACTTATATTGGAATTGCCAAATAGCAGCCAATGTGTAACGCATTTTACCTACAGTGTAATCATAACGTATTTGAGGAGAACGGCTAAATGGTTGAAAAGGAGAACCAGAAGCCAAACCAAGCACATCGGGAAGATCACCCGACATAGGATGCCAAGCCTGACCAGCCAAGATGGAATTGTGTTGCCATTTCATCTTCATATAAGCCTGACGGATACGAAGCATAGTAGTACTGGAAGCAAATCCACAGAAGTCCGTCTCAAACTTAGCAGAGAGATCTGCATTCAAAGCACGCACACCCGAGATGTCCAATCCCAAACGAGAAGTAATAGCCAAGAAATTAGCGGTTGAAACATCATTCAAATCCTCATCGTGCGTTTCATTCCATGCTTCATCTTTAGGAATCTGATTGTACAAACCTGCGTTCGACTGAACGTTTTGACGTGAATCGTAATAGAAATAATTACGTATAAAACCGTATGGTTTAAACTTCACCTTACCCACGGAGAGTGATTTTTCAGAAGTTCCCCCTGAAATCGGCTCCTCCGAAATCACTTTTGCCACGACAACAGAATCCTCCTGTGCCATCAATGCATTGAACGACAGAACTGCCGCTGTTAGAGCTATAATTCGCTTCATTTTATTTATTTAAAAAATTAAAAGTGAGCGCGATTTGGTTCGTGCCCACTTTTATTCATTTACATTATCCCAACAAACTGCTGAAATTAAACAACAGCAAATAACCAAGAATCAAGCTAACGATACCGACAAAGATTCCCACAATAGCCATCTCGCTCTGTTTAATGAATCCTTTCGAATATGCGATAGCATTCGGAGGAGTTGAAATAGGCAATGCCATTGCAAAGGAAGCAGACAAAGCCAAACCTACGATCAATGTAGTTGCTCCACCATAAGGTAATAAATCGTCACCCATTCCCTTAGAAATAGCTACGAAAATAGGAATTAACAAAGCTGCAGTAGCTGAGTTTGACATAAAGGTGGACATAACCAAGCATAGAACACCAGAACCAAGGATTACAGCGATTGTCGACCAAGATTTAAAGTCGATAGACTTAACAACATGTTCAGACATCGTCATCACCTTTCCTGTTTCAGGATCTAATATGCCAGATGCACTTTCCAATCCAACACCTAATGCAAAACCACCAGCAACAAGCCAAAGCACATCCCAGTCGATCTTTGCCAAATCTTTCTTTTCAAAGACACCAGTCAAGCAGAACACTGCAAATGGAATCAACGCCACCACATTCGCATTAACATTGAACAATGCCTTTCCGAACACCCATAATAAGATAGTCACTGCGAAAGTCACATAAACAATGTAAGCCTTAGGGCTCTTATCCGTATCACCTTCAATCTTCACCTCAATTTTCTCTTGTTTTGAAGGGAAGAACTTACACAAGAAAAGCCAAGCAATAAACAAGATAAGAAGTGCCAAAGGAACCATCAACATCATCCATTTACCAAAGCTAATTTCTAATCCCATGCTCTCCAACCATCCTGTAGCAACAACGTTAGGAGGAGTACCGATAGGAGTTCCCACACCACCGATATTCGCAGCAACTGGGATAGCCAATGCCAAACCGACACGGCCCTTATTATCCGATTCCGGCATAGTAGCCAATACTGGAGCCAAGATAGCTATCATCATGGCAGCAGTAGCAGTATTACTCATAAACATTGAAAGAATAGCCGTAACGAACAAGAAACCTAACATCACATATTTAGGTTTTGTTCCGAAAGGCTTCAGAATAGCTCTTGCCAAAGTAGCATCCAATTTATATTTAGTAGCAGCAATAGCCAAAACAAATCCACCCATGAAAAGCATCACTGTTGGGTGAGCGAAAGCAGCCATGATTGATTTAGACGACAAAGTTGGAATTTTTTCACCTCCATACAAAACACTTTTTTTCATAGCACCACTCAATGCCTCTTTCAAAGCATACGTATCACCATTAGACGAGATACCGAAAAGGTCTGCCAATCTATGCATATTATCCAGATTCTCCATATCACCATAACCATCGTGAAGGAAAGACAACATACTATCGGACGTGGTCAGCAGCATCAACACCATCACCACCACGGAAGTACCCCAAATAGGAATAGGTTCCATAATCCACATTACAGCAGCCATCACAAAAATAGCTATAATTCTCTGCTCAATCACAGTCAATCCCTCAACACCGAAAAAGTTCGTAGGAAGACACCAAACAAGAGTCGTCAACACTATTGTCACCAATAAACCAATCACCTTCTTTTTCTCGATACCGAAAATAAGGTTATTCTGCGGTCCACTATTACAATCCATAATAAATATTAAATATAAATTTGTTAGTTATTAATTCATCTTTTATTGTTTATTTAAATAGGTGTAACACCCACCCTTCAAAAAAACTTCGCAAATGTATAAAATGCGCATAAATTATACAAAAAGAAAAGTGAAAAGATTTTCACAATTTTTGCACCCTCGTTTTAACAAAATTTAACTTTTGTACACATTTTATAATATTTTGCATAATTCTAAAATTTAAAAATTGTAAATTAAAAAATAAAGTGTATCTTTGCACCGAAATTAGCCAAATAAGGGCTAGTTAGTTTCGTTGAATTAATGATCAATTTAATCAACCTAAGTTTTTAAAATCGAAAGGGAAAGACACCGTATAGGAGATGGTTGTGATGTGAGACTGACATTTATGTGCATACAGTGTTCAATCCTGATTAAATGTTTTGTGTATGATATCTAAAATTCTAGTTGCCAATAGAGGGGAGATTGCGATGCGTGTCATGCGCTCATGTAAGGAGATGGGCATAAAGACCGTAGCAATTTATTCCGAAGCTGACAGAACGTCAAGGCATGTATTTTTTGCCGACGAAGCCGTTTGTATCGGACCTGCGCAATCCTCCGAAAGTTATCTGAAGATTGACAACATCATTGCAGCAGCAAAAAAATTCAATGCTGACGCCATCCATCCAGGATATGGCTTTCTATCTGAAAACGCCGAATTTGCGAAGCGTTGCGAAAAAGAGGGAATCATTTTCATTGGAGCTCCATACAAAGCAATTCAAGACATGGGTGATAAGATCACCGCTCGCAAGCTGATGATTGCGGCCGGTGTTCCTGTTGTACCCGGAACAGAAAGACCTCTCGAATCTTACGAAGAGGCGCTTGAGACAGCCAAGAACATTGGATTCCCTGTGATGATCAAAGCATCTGCAGGTGGTGGAGGTAAAGGAATTCGAATCATTCGCGAAGCCTCCGAATTGAAAAACGCATACGACAGTGCCATTTCTGAAGCAATTGCTTCCTTTGCTAATGGTACCATATATATGGAAAAACTCATCGAGCACCCTCATCATATAGAATTTCAAGTGTTGGCTGACAAACATGGCAACGTAGTTCACCTTTTCGAACGTGAATGTTCCATCCAACGCAAGCACCAGAAAGTGATTGAAGAGACACCTTCTCCAATCATGACTGAGAAAGTGCGTAAGGAAATGGGTGAAATTGCAGTTCGTGCTGCCAAAGCTGTGAAATACGAAGGTGCAGGAACCATCGAATTCATGGTTGACGACAAACTCAACTATTACTTCTTGGAAATGAACACTCGTTTGCAAGTGGAGCACCCAATCACAGAAGAAGTACTTGGTATCGACTTGGTAAAAGAGCAAATCAAAGTAGCCAATGGAGAACCGCTTCGTTTCAAACAAGAAGACTTATCACAACGCGGACACGCTATCGAGTGTCGTATCTGTGCAGAGGACGCAGAGAACGGTTTCACTCCTACTCCAGGTATCATCAAATTGATGACAGAGCCATCCGGTATCGGCGTACGTGTCGACAGTTTCTGCTACGAAGGATACGAAATACCTATCTACTACGATTCCATGTTGAGCAAACTAGTCGTATGGGCTGCCAACAGGACCTACGCCATCGAACGTATGCGTCGCGTTTTGTACGAATACAAAATCACAGGCACAAAGACCAACTTGTCATACTTGAGAAAGATATTGGAAGTGCCAGACTTCGTCAAAGGTCATTACACCACATCCTTCCTAGAAGACAACAAACAAGTGTTGGAAGAAATCACATTGGAAGATGAGACGGAAGAGACTCATGACACAGAAGACATCGCAGCAATCGCTGCCTACTTCGATTATCTATTGAATGAAGAGCGTCCAGCCATCTGTGCAAACGACAACCGTCCTATCAGCAGATGGAGAGAATTCGGAAAACGTACGAATCTAAGAACATTGTAAGACTTTTCGTTTCAAGAAAAAGAATATTAACAAAACAAAATAAGTATGAAAATTAAAGTCGGAAACAAAATCAAAGAGATTTCCCTTGTTAACAAAGAGAATAACAAAGTGGAGATTTTGGTGGACGATAAGACATACAACCTCGACATTGTAATGGCAGAAAATGGGCTCTGCTCCATCATCACAGAAGATGGCCATTCATACAATGCAGAATTAAAGCCAAGCGAAAACAACCAAGACTATACCGTGAGCGTTGCTTTCAACACATTCCATGTTGAAATAGTCAATCCTTACCAATACGGAACCAAAAAGGCAAAATCAAACGAGAAACAAGACAAAGTTTTCTCTCCAATGCCAGGAAAGGTAATCAGAATATTGGTGAAAGAAGGAGAAATCGTCAGAGCTGGAAGTCCGGTAATCATCATCGAAGCCATGAAGATGCAAAGCGAATACAAAGTGAAAGATGATTGCTTAGTGAAGAGAATATTAGTGAACGAAGGTGACAATATCGCAGGCAACCAATCATTGATTGAGTTGGGCGAGGCACCAGAAGAGGAAAATATAAACTAAAGGTGAGTTTCATAAATTCGCCACTTAAAAGAAAGTAATATGTCTGCAAACGAAAGATTTATAGAGTTGAATCGAATAGCGGAAGCTGGTGATGCAGCTCGTATCGAAAAGCAACATAAGGCTGGCAAATTAACAGCCAGAGAACGTATTGCGATCCTTTTAGACAAGGGAACATTCGTCGAGATAGACAAGTTTGTCATCCATCAATGCCACAATTTCGGCTTGGAGAAACAGCAATTAGCTGGAGATGGCATCGTTGGTGGATACGGAAAAATAGACGGTAGATTGGTTTACGTGTATGCCTACGATTTCACCGTGTTTGGTGGATCTTTGAGCAGGACAAACGCAAACAAAATCGTCAAGTTACAGAAATTAGCCTTGAAGATGGGTGCTCCTATCATTGCATTGAACGATTCTGGAGGTGCTCGTATTCAAGAAGGTGTTTCAAGTTTGGCTGGATATGGCGATATCTTCTACCAAAACACTATCGCTTCTGGTGTAATCCCTCAGATATCCGTTATCTTAGGTCCGTGTGCAGGTGGTGCTTGCTACTCTCCTGCCCTAACCGACTTCATCTTTATGGTGAAAGAGCATAGTCACATGTTCGTAACTGGACCAGAAGTAGTTAAAACAGTCACTCACGAAGAGGTAGACAAAGAGGAATTAGGAGGTGCTTCTGTTCACAACTCAACAAGTGGAGTGGCACACTTCATGGGAGAGAATGAAGAAGACACATTGATGATGGTTCGTGAATTGTTGGCATTCCTACCATCCAACAACATGGATGATGCGCCACAAGCACCTCATTCATCAAACATGGAGCCACCAAGTTCAGACCTTGACAATTTCATTCCAACAGATCCAAGCAAGCCATACGACATGAAGGAGTTGGTTGAAAGCGTAGTGGATGGCGGTTATTTCTTTGAGATTCAAGAGAACTTTGCACCAAGCATATTGGTCGGTTTTGCCAGAATAGAAGGTAAAGTTGTCGGAATTGTAGCTAATCAACCAGCATTCCAAGCTGGTGTATTGGACATCGACACATCTGACAAAGCAGCTCGCTTCATTCGTTTCTGCGATTGCTTCAGTATTCCTATCGTATCGTTCGTTGACGTACCAGGATTCCTTCCTGGATGCACACAAGAGCACGGAGGTATCATCCGTCACGGAGCAAAAATCGTCTATGCTTACGTAGAGGCAACTGTGCCTAAGATCACAGTTATCACAAGAAAGGCATACGGAGGAGCTTACATCGTTATGTCAAGCAAGCACACAGGTGCAGACGTAAACTTCGCATATCCTAACGCAGAAATCGCCGTAATGGGTCAAGACGGAGCTGTCAACATTCTCTACAAGAAAGTAAGCGACGAGGAGAAAGAAAAAGCAAGAAAGGAATATGAAGAGAAATTCTCCAATCCTTATCGTGCAGCAGAATTAGGTTATATTGATGAAATCATATTACCATCTCAAACAAGAGAGAAATTGATTCAAGCACTGGATATGACGCACACAAAAATCCGTGCCAATCCAGCCAAGAAACATGGGAATATACCTTTGTAATTTTCTTAAGAGAAAAAATGAGGAAGGGAGGAATCTTAAAGTTCTTCCCTTTCTTTTTATTTATACCGTGGTGTTTTATGACGCTAAAGTATTATTATTTAACGCATAATATCATATTATTTATGTATAAGACATACTCTTGACGACACAGTCTAACAAAAATCCAATATACGATAGGGAAAATAACGAGTTTTTCCGTAATAAAAAGTGCTTTTTTATTCGATAACCAAAAAAAAATTACATAAATTAGCACCCAAATTAAAAAGAGAGGGAAATTAAACTAACATTAGTATAAATTTAAATTAGTATTTTATGAAAAAAGTAAGTTTACTCGCATTCGCAGGACTCTTGTCTATGAGTTCTTTTGCCGATCCTTCTTACATTGTTAAGGACGGAAAGTTGCAAGATGGATACACCGTTGAAATGGCAGAAGGTGGAGACGTTTTGGAATTTGGTGTTACTGCTCCAGATGGATCTATAGCAGCCAAATATACACACAATGACACATACAAAGACGTCTATTTTAATTGTACACTAAATCCTATCAACACTCATGAGGGATGGTATATGGTTATTGAATATTGGTTGCCTACATCTGCTTGTGACAAATCTGAGGATGGACTTTTAATTCCTGAGATTACAGCTAAAAAGAAAAAGACAATGTTCCGTGCAGGCTTGTTCGCTGGTGATTATGCAGCAAGATCGGAAAAATCTGATCTACCTGTTGACAACGCAGATGCAAACATTCTTTGGGATGGTTCACATCACGCTGTCGCTGAAACTTGGAAATCAGAAGGAAGATTAGTTTTCTTAAACCCAAAAACTCCTACAATTGATTATATCGGTTTCTCTTATTGCCGTGATATTGACAAGAAATTTGTTGAAGAACCTATCTACATCAAAACAATCGCTTTCATACCTTACGGAGAATGCTACAGACCAATCTATGCTGAGAACTTCGAGCCAAATTTAGGTGTGATGATGCCATGGGATGAAGGAACTATGTTAACTTTCCCTGCTGAATACACAACTGGAGGTTATGCAGTAGAAGGAAACGGTGATTTGAAAAGACAATGGTCTGAAGACTGGACAGCAGAGGAAGCTCCAACATATTTGGATTTTGAAATGCTTCACGCATTGTATGTTCACGGAACAACAGCTTCTGAGATTAAGGACATTGATTTAAGTGCTAACGCAAACGGCAAATTGGTTGCTAATGCATTGGTTAAATACCAATGGGTTGATGGTACTACATTCTACGAAGACGTTGACAACCAAGCTCTTGGTGCATGGGCTATCTTCAACGACGAAGCTGCAACAACTGTTAAATT
>JAFRNH010000102.1 GCA_017430235.1 Paludibacteraceae bacterium
AAGAATATATCGCTCCTTCATGGACCTTGGCTGATCTTTACGGCAGAATGGGAAATAGCGAAAAGAGAATCGCCACTCTTGTCTACATCGCCAAACCTAACATGCCTCACTATGCAGCCACACTCCTTCGTCTGGGAAAAGCTTATCATGAGACATGCGACTACGAAAAAGCACTGGAGACCTACAAAACCATCTCTCCCAACGATGCCACTTTCTACAAAAGAGCTCAAATAGGTATCAAACAATGTGAAGATGCGCTCGAATTCGTTGCCAATCCTGTCCCCTTCCACTATAGAAACATGGGGGCCAACATCAATACTGAATTTGACGACTATTGGCCAAGTGTAACCGCTGACGGTTCTCTTTTCTCAACCACCGTCAAATTGAACAAACATCAAGGCGAATCGGAATTTGGCAAAGGTGTTCATGAAGACATCTTTCTAAGCAAAAAAGTCAATGGGACATGGGGCAAAACACAAAACGTCGGCAGATCCATGAACACCATAGGGAACGAAGGGGCTCAGAGTGTCTCTCTTGATGGCCGATACATGTTTTTCGTGGCTTGCGACCGAAGTTCCGGATTTGGCGGTTGCGACATCTATTATTCCATTCGTGAAGGCGACTCATGGACACCTGCCATAAACGCAGGATCGCCTGTCAATTCTCGTCATTGGGAAACTTACCCCACACTTAGTCCTACTGGCGATGAACTCTACTTCGCAAGCGACAGACCCGGAGGCGTTGGGAAATCTGACATATGGAAAGTAAAGGTTTCTATTCAAAAGGATGGTTACCTGAAATTTTCTGATCCTGTCAACCTAGGCCCTGTTGTAAATACGAAAGAGGACGATTTCTCTCCTTTCATCCATGCAGACAATCAAACACTTTACTACTCGTCTAAAGGAATGAAAGGTCTTGGAGGTTATGACATATACGTCACCTACAAAGACGGGAAAGGTGGATGGACCACGCCTCAGAACATGGGATACCCAATCAACACTTGCAGAGACGAGTTCGGTTTCGTCGTCAATGCTTTCGGCGACAAAGCTTACTATGCATCTGACGGACAAGAAAAAAACGGACGAGGAAAGGAAATTTACGAATTAGACTTAACAGAAGGAAACCTTCTTCCTGCAAAAAAAATGAAATTTGCAACAGGAAAAATTGTGGATGCGACCACCAACCAACCCATTCAAGCAACCATCGATGTGTTCAGCGTCGAAACCAATAAAATGGTGTTCCGTTCTGTTTCGGACAAGAAGACCGGAGACTTCATATCTTGCGTCCCAGAAAACGAGGAATATGGTGTAAACGTCAGCAAAAAAGGATACCTTTTCTACTCCGACAACTTTGCTGCAAAGAAACCTATGAAACTAAAAAATGTCGAAGGGAAAGAAAGCTCTAGCGTTGAACTGGACAAAATAGAAGTAGGAAAGAAAATGACGCTTCGTAACATCTTCTTCGATTTCGACAAGGCAACACTAAAAAAACAATCATATATCGAATTGAACCACGTCGTTCAATTCATGAAAGAGAATCCTACCGTCAAAATCCAATTGTCAGGCCACACAGACTACAAAGGAAGCGCGGAATACAACATGACACTCTCAACCGAACGTGCCAAAGCCGCACTTGAATATCTTGCAAAGAAAGGTGTTCCCCGACAAAGAATGGAATACAAAGGATATGGAAAAACACAACCTATCGCCGACAACTCTACCGAAGAAGGAAGAGCCTTGAATCGTAGAACAGAAATTATGATTATAGCAAAATAAACAGGGAGAAAAAAGAAAATAAGAGACGAGTTCTTTTAAGAATTCGTCTCTACTCTATTTACTGAATTAACACTCGGTATTTTCATAAGTGAGAAACAGAGGTTATTCACGTCTTCCACATCGTGAACATACAATGTAATATACCCTTCAAAAATACCGTCTTTCGTGTCGACAGACAATTTACTTATATTCATAGCATGTTCTTCGGTTATCGTACGAATAACGTCGCACAACGCGCCTAATCGATCCACACCCTTTACCTCTATCGTAGCAGGGAACGACAACATCTTATGCGTCTCCCACACAGCAGATATAATTCGTTCTCCATAATTGGATTTCAGCTTCATAGCGACAGGACACTGACGTTTATGAACGACCAACATACCGTCCTCCTCCATAAAGCCTAAGATGTCATCACCAGGAATAGGCGAACAACAATCTGCTATACGATACGTCACACCTGAGTTATCCTCAGCCAATGTTAACGTGTTTTTCGTGTCAGGTTTCTTCGTTCCAAAGAATGGCAATGAGGTACTCTTACCATCTTTTCGGAAAGTAAGATTCCAATACTTCATCCATTTGCTTTGCGACTTAAACACCGTATTGGTCAAGTCATTTAAATTATAAATGGACTTACCTATCTTGTAGAACAATTCTTCTCGTTTAGTCTCCTTATAATACTCCATAATCTTAGCAAGATTATCGGGAGTTTTTTTCTGGTTATTCTCATTCAGATAGACATCCAAAAGATGTTCTCCTTTGTTGATGAATGATTTATATTCCTTCTTGAAAATAGAGCGAATCTTTGATTTGGCACGCGCCGTAACCACATAATTGATCCATTCTGGTACAGGAACTTGTTTTTTAGATGTCAACACCTCAACCTGGTCACCACTATTAAGGACATAACTAAGAGGAACGAGTTTATGATTCACCTTAGCACCAATACAATGCAATCCCACATCCGTATGAAGGGAGAAGGCAAAATCCAATGCAGTTGCACCCTGAGGGAGTGTTCGTATATCACCCGCAGGGGTAAACACGAAGATTTCAGAGGCGAACAAATTTAGTTTAAATGTATCCAGGAAGTCGATTGCGTTCGGTTCAGGGTTTTCCAACAACTCTTTGATTGTTTGCAACCACTTCTCCAATTCGGAGTCATCCTTCTCACCTGTTTTATACTTCCAATGTGCGGCAAAGCCCTTTTCCGCGATGTCATCCATTCGACGACTACGAATTTGGACTTCAATCCACTGACCGTTTGGTCCCATAACAGTGACATGTAATGCCTCGTAACCATTCGATTTTGGAGTACTCACCCAGTCACGAATACGTTCAGGATGCGGTTTATATATATCAGTGATGGCCGAATAGATAGCCCAACATGCGGATTTTTCGTCATCACCCTCTTTCACGTCAAAAATAATACGCAAGGCCAAAATATCATACACTTCTTCGAAAGGAATGTTTTTAGCCTGCATTTTACGCCAGATAGAGTAAATAGATTTTACACGAGCCAATATTTCAAAATGATAACCTAATGACTCCAATTTTTTCTTTATAGGTTCAGAGAACACAGCAAATAAATTGTCACGTTCTTCTCTTGTACTTTCCAACAAACCAGAAAGTTCAGCATATTTATCTGGGTGTTCATATTTGAAACTCAGGTCTTCCAACTCAGTCTTAATAGCATACAAGCCCAATCGATTAGCCAATGGAGCGTAAATATACTGCGTTTCACCTGCGATTTTATATTGTTTCGCAGGAGGCATGGAACCAAGAGTACGCATATTATGAAGACGATCGGCCATTTTTATCAGTACGACGCGAATATCTTCAGACATGGTCAATAGTAGTTTTCTGAAGTTTTCAGCCTGAGCAGAAGCTCTTTCGCCAAATACACCACCAGATATTTTGGTCAAGCCATCAACAATCTGAGCAATTTTTTTACCAAATAGATTTTCTATATCTTCAACAGAATACTCCGTATCCTCCACCACATCGTGCAACAAAGAGGAGCAGATGGAAGTTGAACCCAATCCTATCTCATGAGCCACAATGCGAGCCACAGCGATCGGGTGCATGATGTAAGGCTCTCCTGAACGTCTACGAACTCCCTGATGGGCCATAGAAGCAAATTTATAAGCCTTCTCAATAATTTCAACCTTTCTTCTGTGATTAGACGACAAATAATCGTTTAGCAACTCTTGATAAGCTGCATCTATCATTTTTTGTTCTTCTTCTGTGTTTAGTTGCTGTTCAGCCATAGTTTTTCTCACTAAAAAACGAGACGACCATTGAGTGTCGTCTCGTTCTCTTTATCGTATTAAATAATTAATTCAACTTAATATATTTACCGTTTGCCTTAGCCCATTGTACACCTTCTTTGTTCAAGTATACTTCCAAACCATTTTTCTTAGCAAGTGCATAGCCATCATTATTGAATGGTGCGATATAGTCATACTCACACTCTGCAACAGGACCACCGAACTTATCAATCAAGCCATACTTGCCATTCTTCTTCACGCTAGCAATTCCATTTTGGAAATCCTTAGCATCTTCATATTCAAATGGAGTAACAAGAGATCCGCTTTTATTAATGTAAGCGTATACGATTTTTCCGTTGTCCATTTTCTTAGAAACGACAGCTAAGCCCTCATGGAACCATGATGCTGTATTATACTCGCATGGAACAACTTCGTTACCTGTAACATCAATATAGCCATATTTCAAAAATTCATTTTGAACAGGTGCCAATCCTTCGCTAAAAGATTTTGCATCATTATAAGTTGTTTCATTCATTCTTTCTCCCTTCTTGTTTACGAAGAATGCTTCGTTTTCAGAAGTCTTTACAACAGCCCATCCATAAGTATAACTGCTTACTGAAGAATAGATCAATGGAACCACTTCTTTACCTTGCTCATCAACAAATCCGTATTTTCCAGCTCTTGATACACGAGCCATTCCCTCAGAGAAATCTGCACCGTAATCATATTTAGCTTTGATAACCAAATCGCCTGCTTTATTAACATATCCATATTTGTTTTTTCTTAGCACTTTTGTCAAAGAAGGCCACTTCTTGTTCATTTCAGATTTAGCCTGTGCTACGTTATATCCACATGGATAGTCATAAATAAATTGTTGATAAGCCTCTTTTGTGTTTTTTTGTTGAACCTCTTTGAATACTTTGTCTTCTTGAAGTTTTACTGCCTTTTGTGTTTCCAAATCTTGAGCGCGGCGAATAGCTGCTTGTTTGTATAACAACTCTCTATCCTTTGCAGCAGCTTGTGCAGCAGCCTCTTTTTCAGCAGCAGCTGTACGTTGTGCAGCTACTTCCTGAGCTCTTTCCTTATTGATAGAATCAACACGAAGGGAGATTTCATCGTTCAAAGTCATCATCAATTTATATCCATCATCCTTTACGAATGAAGATGAGAAATAGTTTTTACAAGCTTTTTGAGCCTCAACATAATTCTCCAACGCATATTGAGCTCTTGCTCTCAAGTAACTGATACGAGGATTTGTTGCCTTTAGTTTTGCTTCCGCTACATCCAAAAACTTAAGCGTCTCTTTGTAATCACCCAAAGTGAACTTTTCTGCAGCTTTCAAGTAAGACTCTCTAGCCTCTTTGTCTGCTTGTGTTAGATTGGCAGCCGTCGCAGTTAATGACATCAACGACGCACATCCTGCCAACAAATATATTAAAGTCTTTTTCATTTGTCCTTCTAAATTATTAACATTTTACACAATTATTCATCTTGACATACGCGGAAACCAATACCATTGCTTTTATATTTGATTGGCATTTTTTCACCCTTCGTAATCACACAACCAGAAGCATCATCGCTCCATGCTCCACCTTTTATGAAACGAGTTTCTTTATCATAAACGTCAACCACCCATTCTGCAACATTTCCAGTCATATCATAAATACCCAACTCATTAGGAGTCTTGGTAGCAACCTCATGGGTTTGTTCATTAGAATTGTATGCACACCATGCAACGTCGCTCAAATTGTTTCCTCCAGAATAATCTGACTTAGTACCTTTTGCACCACCATTTGCAGCATATTCCCACTCTTCCATACGAGGCAAACGATAATTCATTCCTGTCTCACGGTTCAACTCTTTAATGAAAGCAATAGCATCTTCCCAAGAAACATTCTCAACAGGATAATTACGTCCTTTGAATGCAGATGGAGAAGTTCTCATGATACGTCTCCATTGAGACTGTGTAATCTCAGTCTTGCTGATATAGAATGATTTCATTCCATTCTTACCCTCTACGTATACAAACTCAAGATCACCAACGTTACGATTGTTCTTGTGTTCCATATACAATTTAATCTTCTCTACACGAGCAGAAGGATATGATAAGTTAGTTGCAGATTTTGCAGCCATTTGATAGTAAGCAACAGACTCTTCATACTTACCAGCAGCGTATAATTTCTCTCCTTCCTCAATCATGTTCATCCATGTATCGGTTGGAGGAACTGTCGTATTCCAGAACAAAACACTCTCCGTACGAATAGCTGGAGAATATTTACGATTTGCGAAATATGAGTCAACTGCCTTTGTCTTATTACCAGCAGCATATTGTGCAGCGAAAGCCTCTCTGCAATTAAACTCCTCTGATATATAATCATAATCTGCATTATTCCATTTCACATTTGCCGTAACATTAGTGATTTCAATTTTAGATGAAATATTAAATAATGCACGCACCTTAAATGCATAATACTTTTCTGATTTGCTTAGTTTACCAGCCTTCAATCTGTCAGCTTCAAATGCCTTGTCCAATGCGGCATCAGGAATAACCACACCTGGTTTATCTTTTGTTTGTTTTCCAATCACAACGTCTGAGAAGGAATTCAACCATGATAGTTTGTTTGGCACTACAGGAGCAGCCGAAACACCTGCCTTCTCTATGTATGGAATTGTTATTGAAGTCTTAGCAGATCCAACATAAGCGTTTTTCTGATCTGAATATAATAAAATCGTGTACGTTAAAGTCACAGAATCAGGTACTAACATATCAAATCTTGCCTTCAAATCCTGATACT
The DNA here is from genome assembly GCA_017430235.1 of Paludibacteraceae bacterium. Taxonomy (GTDB): domain Bacteria; phylum Bacteroidota; class Bacteroidia; order Bacteroidales; family Paludibacteraceae; genus UBA1181. The sequence goes on from JAFRNH010000102.1 coordinate 6,838, forward strand.
CGCTCAACTTAGCATAAGAGACGGTTTTCTTATTGACCGTGTATGTATTATTCCTTGTCCATGTTAAATTTGCAAGGCATACAGGATCACCCATCACAACCTTATAGTTATAGTCCAACTTGTACTCATCCATCAGATAAGCATTCTTTCCTGCCACATATTTTATCTTGCCAGTATAAGTGCCGGACAAATCAGCATTCTTTGATTGTCCAAACAATGTAACCACAGAGAAAAACGCAGCAAGCATTGTTAAAAAACCTTTTTTCATGAATATTATTTTTATGTTTTAAATTTATAATTTCCAAAATTGCACAAAACTACGATTTTTTTAATTACAAAAAAAGGAAAAAGAGGAAAAAGAAAACAACATTTATCCTCAAATTTTATGCTGTCAATCACTTTGTTAATAAATTCCATACAAAAAAGAGGTTCATCTCGAAGCAATACAATATTTTTGCATAAGTAAATGTTGTCTATATGATATTCGATGATTCATCCTATTCTGAAGAAGAAAAAGACCTCGTCAATCGTTTCGAGCAGAGCTTGAAAGAGGGTTCTACATGCTATTTCGATGAGGATGATTACATCACCATCTTCGACTATTACATAGACAAAGAGGACAATGAATCTTGTGAAAAAGTCCTACAATTTGCTGAATCTCAACACGTATTCTCCGTCGACATCATGGATTGCCGAGCAAGACTACTTGCTGCGGAAGGTTTCTACGACAAAGCACTCATCATTGTTGAGAAAGCCTTGAATATCGACAGACAAAACATCGACGTTCTACTGACAAAAGGGAAAATCCTTCTTCACACCGATAGGAAAGCGGAAGCCGCCGAAGTGTTTGAAAGAACCATCCAAATGGAAGACGATGACTTAGATGCCACCCTCATAGAGATTGGTGTGGCTTATCGCGCCGTCAACATGCTTTCTCTATCTAAAAAATATCTTTCAGAGGCAATTCGCCTCAACAAAGAGAGCGAAGAAGCCCTCACCGAACTGGGGTATGTTTACGAGCTCTGCAACCAATTCGACCTTGCCTTGCAAACCTACGAAAAGGTGCTAGACATCAACCCTTACTCCAAACAAACATGGATCGCTCTAGGCAACATCTACTTCAACCTGGAAAATTTCGAAAAAGCAGGAGAATCGTACGACTATGCCTATACCATCGATTCTCATCAAACCCAAGCCCTGTTTCTGAAAGGAAGCAGTCTGTTCTGTTCCAACAAATATGCCGAAGCTATAGAAGTCTTCGAAGAATACAACGACTTAATGGGCGAAAATTCCGATTGCTACGCCAACATAGGCGACTGCTACGAAAACATGGGTCGATACCAAGATGCCATCGACGCCTACTCAAGAGCGCTCAATTTAAACGCTGAAGATACAACCATCATGGCCAACCTCTGTATCGCCAACATCGACAAAGGCGACTACGAAGAGGCCCAGAAATGGATCAACGAAGCAATCTCCCGAGATCCTGAAAAATCCGTCTTCTATGTTTACAAAGCAGAAGCTTTTGTCAACATGAATCAAAAAGACGAAGCCATCGATTGCTATAAAAAGGCTATTCTACTGGACGACAAACAAGTCATCGCTTATATTGCCTTGGGGAACATCTATTTCGACAACCAAAACTACTCCACCGCAATGATGTATCTCGACAAAGCTTATAGTATCAATCCTAACGCAGAGGACATCAAACTATATCTTTCGCTCGTCTACTACAAATTAGGCGATTTTGAGAAATCAAAATCCCTGCTCAAACAAGCTTGCATCGAAAACGAAAACAGTATAAACGTTTTCTACGATATCTGTCCAGATGCAAAACGCAACACGTTGTTTAAATCCTTTTCCCCTTTGAAATGAACATGAGAAATATATTCCACATACTGATTGGTCTCTTACTACTAAATGCATGCAAATCGGAAAATCACGACTACGCATACACACTCATCAACAAGGCCGAGACCTACTCCCCTATAACGGTAGTGTATCAAGTAACCGACGAGAAAGTAGACACCGTCATACTAACTTATGGAGACGTGCTGAAACTTGCCAACAGAATGGATGTGACAGGGGAAGATGTGTGGGACATCGAAACAAGCGTTTCTTTATACAAAATCAAAACACTACAAATCTTCTCTCGCGACTCTTCTCATATCTCAGAAGAATTGGCCTACAGAAAATCATGGGAAGGTCCGGAAGATATCAATGGCGTGGGAAACTACAAATTGGTTGTGAATGATTCTTTAATCATGCTGTCAAAACAAGACAATTACATATACGTCATTACAAATACCTACGATGATACGCTATTCGTCATCTCAGACATCACCTCTAAAGGGAGAACACATGACACCATCATTGGGCAAGGGAACCATATCATTGGCAGTGCCGACATCTACACATACGACGAGAGTCAAAAAGATTTACCCAAATACAAAATTCAGAAACTCAAATGGCTGACGGCCCTAAACATTCGTCATAACGGGAAATCAAAAGCATTGAAAATGACAAAAGACACCTTCTTTTTCAGAACAGACAAAGACACGTGTTTCCTTACCGTCTCAGACTTAATCTTCAACTAACATGCAACAATTCGGTTTAATTGGAAAAACATTGAAACACTCTTTTTCCAAAAAATTCTTCACTGAGAAATTTCAAAACGAAAACATTGACGCTCAATATGATTTGTTTGAGCTAAGTGATATCAAAGACTTTCAAAAACTCATCAAAGAGAATGAACTTTATGGTTTGAACGTGACTATTCCATACAAAGAACAAGTCATTCCTTTTTTGGACAAGATGGACTCTACTGCAGAAGCAATTGGTGCCGTCAACACCATCAAATTCTGCAGAGAAAAAGGTTCTTTATCTCTTTGCGGCTACAATACGGACATCATTGGATTTAGAGATTCGCTGCTTTCTGGACTAAGACCTTGTCACAAGAAAGCCCTAATTCTCGGTACAGGTGGTGCATCCAAAGCCATCGTCTATGCTCTTCACCAATTGGATATCGAAACAAAAATGGTATCAAGAACAAAAAAAGAGAATATGCTTTGTTACGAGGAAATCGACAAAGAGATTCTTGACGAATATCTTTTAATCGTCAATTGTTCTCCTGCAGGCATGTTCCCCAACATAGACACTGCGCCAAACCTACCTTATAATCTATTGACTTCCAATCACTATCTATTTGATTTAGTGTACAATCCGACCAACACTCTATTCTGCCAATTGGGACAAAAACAAGGGGCTACCGTTAAAAACGGTTTGGATATGCTCTATGGTCAAGCCATCGCTTCTTGGAAAATCTGGAATAAATAAGTCAAATAAAATTTGGTTTGATTTATAAAAAACTTTTTCTTTGCATTTCGTGACGCATAAAAAAAGAAGGCCTGCGGTATCACACCGGAGACCTTCACACTGCAAATCAAAAAAACATATTAATTATGAAACAAAGTATTGCATAAAACTCATAATCTAAACCTTATATTTTTACTTTCTGGTATTATAATCTAAATCAAAATTCATACTTGGAAAATCCGCAATTAGCACATATCAGACAACCTTCCTGACTTCGAACAGCTGTCTGTCCACATTTCTCGCAGACAACACCTTTCTGTTCTGTTCCATTCGGAATGTACTTTTTCAAAGAACGTTCAACACCGATCTTCCAATTGTTGATGGTTTCACTATTCAATTGCAATCCACCGACCAACTTCACCACCTGATCCAACGGCATTCCATAACGAAGCACGCCAGAAATCAGTTTAGCATAATTCCAATACTCTGGGTTGAACTTATAAGACAAACCTTCGATTGTGGTTTTGTAGCCCCTTCTATTAGAGTACTGAAAATCATATCTGCTCTTTCCCGTTTTTTCATCAAAATTTCTAATGATTCTACCATTTTCAACGGTTTTAGGAATCAGCAATCCATCCTCATCATCAGCCAATCCTGTGAAAATCTCGTAGGGACGTCCATTCAGCAATCCGACAAAAGCAATCCACTTTTCCTTATTGTTTTGGAAACGAACCACATCAGCTTCCAATTCTTTCGGACGAGGTTCTACACGAAAAGATTTTTCCGCATTTCCCTGTCGTCTCTCTATACTATCGAACGAATCGCCATCACAACAAGAGCCTTCTCTATAAATTGACAGACCCTTGCAACCGCATCGCCATGCCTCTTCGCACAAATGGGCTATCGTCTCCTCCGTCGTACTCTCTGGAACCTGAATGGTCAAACATATCGAATGGTCTATCCATTTTTGTATGCGACCCTGCATTCGCACCTTATCCATCCAGTCTATATCTTTTGCAGATGCCTTATAATAAGGGGATTCCATCACAAAGTGATCTAATTCCATCTGAGAATAATGATTTTTCACATCATATCCCTTGGTTTGCATCCATGTCAGGAACTTAGGATGATACACTACGTGTTCTTCATAAGAATCACCCATATCATCAACAAAATCCACATGAACATTCGAATCATTAGGATTCACCTTACATAGTCTCTGTTCAACCGGCATGTAAACGGGCTCCATTCCTGAAGTAGTCCGACACATAAGGCTAGTCACACCCGTTGGCGAAACAGTCAAGCAAGCCACATTCCGACGTCCGACTTTCGTCATCTTATCATATAACGCAGCATCAGCCACCTTTATTCTATTGATAAACGGATTTGTTGCTTCTTTTCCCGCGTCATACATAGAGAAGGAACCACGCTCTTCCGCCAAGTCAACCGACGACCGATATGCTTCCAACGCAATCGTCTGATGCACCTGTTCCGAGAAGTAGACTGCTTCTGGAGTTCCATAGGTCAGTCCCATAGCTGCCAGCATATCACCTTCTGCTGTTGTACCTAGTCCTGTTCGGCGCCCCTTGATCAGTTTTTCCTTGATTTTATCCCACAGATGGAGCTCGGTTTGTTTTACATCCTTCGATTCAGAATCAGCATCAACCTCCTTTAGTATTCGATCGACTGCTTCAATTTCCAAATCTACGACATCATCCATCACCCTTTGCATCTTACGCACATGCAGGCGTAGAAGATCAAAATCAAACTGAGCATCCCTTTCAAAAGGATTCTTCACGTATGAAAATAGATTAATCGACATGAGTCGGCAACTATCATACGAACTGAGAGGTATTCCACCATACGGACTCACAGAGACGGTTTTAAAACCTAAATCTGCGTAACAGTCAGAGACAGACTCTTTAATAATTGTATCCCAAAATAATATCTTCACCCCCGACGATTTCCACACATTATGTGTTATTTTTTTCCACAAATTTGAAGCGGACACCTCCTTCTTGAGGTTTGTGTAATCCGACTCCACCGGAAAACGTTGTATATAGGGTGTGCCTCTCTCGGCACATTTCATAAACTCATCATCAATGCGGACAGTGACATCAACACTGTTCAGCTTTCTTTCTGTCATTTTTGTTTCAATGAACGTCTCCACATCTGGATGTTTAATTGAAACGCTCAATCCTAGTGATCCTTTCCGACCCTCTTGTTCCACTTCACGAGTAGAATTGGAATATCGTTCCATAAAAGGTGTCAGTCCAACAGATGTCAATGCCGAATTCTTCACGCGCATTCCACGCGGAAACAAACCAGACATGTCATGACCTACTCCCCCGCCTCGTTTCATCAACTGTATCTGTTCTTCATCACTCTTTACAATGGCTCCAAAAGACTCAGTATCCTCATCTCTACCTACCACAAAATTATTGGACAGCGAAACGGTCTGATACTTATTCCCAATGCCCGTCATCAAACTGCCTTGTGGAACCAAATAACGAAAATTGCTAAATAAACCGAAAACTTCCGAAGAGGTCATGGGATTGGAGTACTTTCCCTCTATCCTGGCGATTTCATTCGCCATCCTCCTATGCATATCTTCTGGATCTTTCTCAAAAATGTTCCCAAGTGAATCTTTCAAAGCATACTTACTTACCCACACACGAGCAGCAAGCGAATCTCCTTTGAAATACAACAACGAAGCATTGTATGCCTCCTCGTATGTATACACTTGACCATCCATTAATGTTTTTCTGTTTTTTACTCAATTTCATTAATTAATATGCGACTAATTTTCTTTCGCATTGCAATATTAATTAGCATTTCAAAAATAGCAAAAAAAACAAACAAATAGTTATTAACAATTTTAAAAAGTTTCCCGTTTTATTTAACTAAAACCTTATATATCAACAAAATAAAGTTATTAACAATTTCAAAAAGTTTCCCGTTTTTGAAAACTTCTTATGTTTTTCACAACAAACAAATCATCTTTTTGGGATAATCTTCATCTCTATTTTACACTTCAAAGTGATTCAAAAAAATTCATTTTCCCCTATTGAATTTCAAACTTTAAATTTAGGTGAATCCTATAAAATGTAACAGAAGCATAAGCACCGTTCCTCCTTCTTTATAACAATGTTAAAAACTCGTTTAAAACAAAGATGAATAAAAAGAGAGATGAACGATGGAAAGAATTAAATTTGCGTTCGAAAACTAATCAAGGAATAAAACAGATATGGAGAACGAGGCAACGAATAACAGCCACAGACGAATCTTTCGGAAAGAGAAAGAGACCAGCTACGCCAAACTGCCACCTCAAGCAGTCGATTTGGAAGATGCCGTACTAGGAGCACTCATGTTGGAGAAAGACGCATATAGTTTAGTATGTGAAATTCTCAAACCGGAATGTTTCTATAAAGATGCAAACAGGACCATCTTCGAAGCCATCACCGAATTAGCCATAAAGCAAGAGCCAATCGACATGCTTACGGTCCAGAACAAACTTCAGCAACAAGGCAAACTGGATGAAGTGGGTGGTGCCTATCAAATCGTGAAACTAACAGCAGGTGTCTCATCCTCTGTTCATATTGAATATCACGCCAGAATTCTAGCACAGAAATCTTTGGCGCGTCAACTCATCAACTTCTCGACTGAAATTCAAAAACTAGCCTACGACGAGAAAACTGATGTGGATGATATCGTACAGAAAGCGGAAAGCGAGTTGTTCAAAATCTCCAACAATAGTTTGAAAAAGGATTTCATTCCTATTCCTCCCGTCATACAAGAGGCAATAGGTCGAATAGAGGAGGCTTCCAGAAGAACAGACGGATTGAGCGGTATCTCCAGCGGATTCCACAAACTAGACAAGATGACTTCTGGATGGCAACGTTCCGACCTCATCATCATTGCAGCACGTCCTGCCATGGGTAAAACGGCTTTCGTGCTCTCTATGGCTAGAAACATGGCGGAAATGAATGTCCCTATCGCATTGTTCTCCCTTGAAATGTCTAACGTACAATTGGTCAATCGTCTGTTGGTCAACGTATGTGAAATTCCTGCCGAGAAAATCAAAAACGGTAATCTAGAGCCTTACGAATGGGAACAACTCATGCAACGGTCTCGTACGTTGGAGAATCTTCCTATCTTCTTAGACGATTCTGCGGGTCTTTCCATCATGGAACTAAACACCAAAGCAAGACGTCTAGTAAAAGACCACAACGTTAAAATCATCATCATCGACTACCTTCAATTGATGAACGCAAGCGGAATGAAATTCGGCAGCCGCGAGCAAGAGGTCAGCATGATCTCTCGTTCGCTCAAGCAATTAGCCAAGGAGTTGGATGTTCCGATCATTGCACTGTCTCAGTTGAACCGTGGTGTGGAGAAAACGGAAGACAAACGACCAGGATTGGCCGACCTCCGTGAGTCGGGAGCCATTGAGCAGGATGCCGATATGGTATTGTTCATCCACCGTCCTGAATACTACAAAATAACAGAAGACAAGGTAACAGGTGAGAGTCTGGAGGGTATAGCCGAAATCATCATTGCTAAGCACAGAAATGGTGCTGTGGGTGACGTGAGACTACGATTCAAGAAAGAATTGGCTCGTTTCCAAAACTTAGAAGACGATGCGGATCTTTCCCGCACACGCGTGCAAAGTTCCCGAATGAACAGTGTCTCCTCCTTCAACACCACGCAATCCAGCTACAACAGCAACTTCGACAATGATCCGCTAGCACAAGGTAACGGATCTTCCTCTCTTCCGTTCTAAACTGAATCACACAAAAACAGCAAGGGGAACCAAGTACATCTTAGTTCCCCTTTTCTATATTTACAAAAAAGCTTATTTCATCAAATACTCATCCATTGCCTTTGCAGCAGCACGTCCGTCGCCCATTGCCAAGATAACCGTAGCACCACCACGCACAATATCACCTCCTGCAAAGATGGTTGGAATGGATGATTGCATAGAGTCATTCACAACAATAGTTCCCTTAGGACTTACTTCTAGTCCCTCGACAGAGTTTGGCACCAATGGATTAGGAGAAACGCCCACACTGACGATTACCTGATCTACTTCAATCTCCTCGATAGCGCCCTCAATAGGAACTGGAGAACGACGACCCGAAGCATCAGGTTCGCCCAATTTCATCTTCTGCACCTTCATCAAGCAAACTCGTCCTTTCTCATCACCAACATACTCGATCGGATTATGAAGTGTAAGGAATTCTACACCCTCCTCCTTTGCATGTTTCACCTCTTCCAAACGAGCAGGCATTTCATCTTCCGAACGACGGTAGATGATCATCGCACGACTAGCGCCCAAGCGCAATGCAGTACGAACAGAGTCCATCGCAGTGTTACCACCACCGATAACCGCTACATTCTTACCTTTATAGATAGGAGTATCACTCTCCTCATTAGAAGCATCCATCAAGTTCACACGCGTCAAATATTCATTAGAAGAGAGAATGCCTATGAGGTTTTCTCCCTTAATATTCATAAAGCGAGGAAGACCAGCGCCACTTGCCACGAACACACCATTATAACCTTGCGCTTTCAAATCTTCCATTGAAAGTGTCTTGCCGATAATGCAGTCCTTCACGAACTTAACACCCATCTTAGCAAGATTGTTTATTTCAACGTCTACGATACTATTAGGCAAACGGAACTCTGGAATACCATATTTAAGTACGCCACCTATTTCGTGCAAAGCCTCAAATACAGTTACCTCATATCCTTTTTTGATCATATCACCAGCGAAGGAAAGACCTGCAGGACCAGAACCCACAACAGCCACTTTCTTACCATTCTTAGATGGTATTTGAGGAATGGAAATCTGTCCGCTCTCACGCTCATAATCAGCAGCAAAACGTTCCAAGTAACCGATAGCAACCGCTTCCTTACCCAATTTTTGTTTATAGAAACATTGCGATTCGCATTGTTTTTCCTGAGGGCAAACACGTCCGCACACAGCAGGCAACGCACTTGTTTCTTTCAACACTTTAGCAGCTTCCAAAAAGTTGCCACGTTCAATATTTTTAATAAAACCAGGGATGTTAATCGAAACTGGGCAGCCCGTCATACAAGTTGGATTAGGGCAATCCAAGCAACGTTTTGACTCTTGCAAAGCCTGTTCTTCAGTCAGACCTTGATTCACCTCTTCACGCACACGAGCACGATAGTGTGCGTTTAACTCGTTCATACGAACTCTCTGAATCTCTGTTCTCTCTTTATTTTTTATAGTTTTACGCAACTCGTCGCGCCAAACTGCATTTCTATCTTCAGCCATAATCTTAATTTATTTACCGATCTTATATAAATCAGCCTTTTCCTCTTCTCTATAAGCACCCATACGCATCAACATCTCATCAAAATCCACCTGATGAGCATCGAATTCAGGTCCATCCACACAAACGAACTTCGTTTTACCACCTACTGTGATACGGCAAGCACCACACATACCCGTACCATCCACCATAATAGTATTCAACGAAGCGATCGTAGGCAATTCGTATTTCTTTGTTAACAGTGAGACAAACTTCATCATGATGGCAGGACCAATTGTGACACACAAATCCACCTTTTCACGATTAATCACCTCTTCTACTCCATTTGTAACCAATCCTTTTTTACCATAAGAGCCATCATCTGTCATGATTACAACCTCGTCAGAGAACTCACGCATCTGACTCTCCATAATAATTAAGTCTTTTGTACGCGCTGCAAGCACTGTAATCACACGATTACCTGCTTTTTTCAATGCCTCAACGATAGGCAACAAAGGCGCAACACCTACGCCACCACCTGCACATACGACAGTACCAAATTTTTCAATGTGTGTAGCTTTCCCTAATGGTCCAACAATATCTGTTATCTCATCACCCACATTCATCTCACATAACTTAGTGGACGTCACACCCACTTTTTGTACAACCAAAGTGATGGTTCCTGCTTTCTCATCCGCACTAGCAATGGTCAAAGGAATACGTTCACCCTTCTCCCATACACGCACGATCACGAAATGACCCGCCTTACGTGCCTTAGCTATCAAAGGAGCCTCAACAACAAGCTTTACAACATTCTCGGAAAAATTCTCCTTACTTACGATTTTGTTCATTTTTTCCTATTAACAATTAAGTATACACATTCAGATATAAAATCCCGTAAATTTACAAAATAAAATATCAATTTCAGAACGTTTCTATTTTTTTATCAACTTCATTGTCAAATTAATTGTGTAAAACACCCGTTCTTCGTGAAAAATCAAAATTATTTCAGGAATTTTTTACCCGAGTATGGAAGGAATGTATGAATAAAAAATCGATTTGTTTGTTACTTTGAATATTTTTTATATTTTTGCGTGGAACTAATAGTGGAAGAGTATAAATTATGGTGATTATGTGTGTTTTTATACTGTTAGATTCCGCAATTCAGGGAAAAAACTAAAAATATTTGACCGAGAAATATTGGGTTCATATAAGTATGGAAGACTAAATATAGGTTAATATAAAGTAGTGTTTTCTTTAGCGGACTATAAATTTTTTAGATTATGAGACGTTGTTACAAAATATTGTTGTTGCTTTTAATGATAATGGGTGTGTCTGAAATTCAGGCGCAGGTAACTACATTTCGAGCGTTTAGAGAGACAAAGGGAGCCGTGACTTCCGATTCAAGAGAGATGTATGTTTGGGGACCATGGACGCAAAGTTCAACTATATTCGTTGTAAATGTATCCAAACATGCTATTTTCGTAGAAGACCAAAGTGCTAAGAAGAAATACAAATACGAAATTTTCGACAAACCACAAAAGTGGATTGTAAAGAAAAACTACAAGTACATCAACTTCGAATGCATGGAGTCTACTTCGCTAGAAAAGTATTATGTTCGTCTATGCGAATATGATACCGGAGAATTTAAAATAACCATTATGACTCCGAAAAAGGCTGTTCGATACCAAGTGGTTCACGTCAAAGATAACGAAGAGATTAAAATCAATTTTGACGATTTAGAAGAGTCTTAAAAAAAACAGAACATATACTAAGGTGTGTTCAGCAAAATGAATTGGCAGAACCCGCCTCAAAAAAAAGAAAATACCACCCTACTCGGTGGTATTTTTTGTTCGTGACACTTCCCTTTTATGCGGTGAATAACAATTACATTGTCTCATCTATTTTGGCGAAAAGGATGTTCGCAGCCACTCCATTATGACGTGAAACAATCACGATGAATTTAGAATGGATAACCGATGGCGAAATGAACAGCATAGTCGTCTTTCCATCTAAATCCTTTGAATCGCCAATTATTATCGTTTCGACAAGGGTTGTAGGCTTTTAAGCCCAAATCAAATCTAATCAGGAAGTAACTAAAGTCAAGTCGCAAGCCCAATCCATAAGCAAGTGCAATTTGTTTGTAGAATTTGTCAAACAGAAATTGTCCGTGAGGTTGTGCCTCATATTCTTTGATGGTCCACACATTTCCCGCATCAACAAATGCTGCAGCCTCCAATTTCCAAAACAGTTTGGCTCTGTACTCCATATTCATCAGCAACTTCACATCACCGGTTTGCTTCACAAAGTCGTTGTAGTTTTCAGACGTGTATTCACCAGGACCTAAGGTACGAACAGACCATCCTCTGACGCCATTTGCACCACCGCCAAAAAATCTTTTTTCATAAGGTATGACTGAGGCATTGCCATAAGGATAAGCGAGTCCGATTCCTATATGGTACACAATCCTGTTCCTCTCATCCAGCATCTGATTATAGGCATAGTCAAACTCACCTTTGACATACTGGGAATAAGGAATGCCACCCACTTCGTATTGACCATCCTCATTTTTCTGTCGTTTGCTCAAACTACTTATGCCATGAAGAACGTTTCCTGCCGTTTCAAAAGAGATCTTATAGTAGGTCTTGTTGGGTTTGCTTTGCATCAATTGATTGTCGTATGTGATGGTGAACCCCGTATTCATAATGAAGTGGTCTGAATAACTCTCCCTCAACACGGAATATTTATCTGCTTTATAAATGGAATCAAAAGACTCACTGGTGGTTATGTTGATATAGTTTAAATCGATCAGATTAAGCGAATATTTATAGTACCGCCGATAATTCCACAAGTATTTCATACCCGTTGAGAGGATGGTCCTTTCGTAGGTCTGTGGACGAACCTGATAGTTGTAATTCACCTTAAACTCTGTGTTAGCATCGATTCTCCTCTTGAAATCTTTTTTCAGAAAAGGGAAGATGAAGCGAGGGAAGTTAAGCGACGCTTCACCTCCTAAATCCAAGACATACTGATGTAAAATTTTCTTCAAATCTGAATAAGCTTCTTGTGCATATTTTGCTTTAACACTTAGCACCTCAGATCCTCTGAATACATTTTTATGGGCATATCCAATATTTGCAGCAAAGCCCAGGTCTCCCTGCGAGTTTGTTCCTTCAATGTCAATAGAAAAAGACTGTGGCTTACCTGAGAAAAGTCGCACCTCACAATCTAATTCATTATTCTCGTTGTGTAAATCTGTGAAACGGATGTTGGAGGCTCTCAAAATGCCGAGAGAATTGAAGCGTGCATAGGTTCTCTCAACAAGAAAGTCGTTGTAACTACTATTGGGAGTAATTCTCATACTCTCTTCCATAACATTTGGACGCAACAGCGGTTTCCCATTGGAATAGACAACAATATTATCATTATATCGCAGTGAATCCAAGTGTTTCACATTCGTTTCCGTTGTTGTGGAACCATTGTAAGTGGTAATATTGATGTTTCTAATTTTGTATCGTTGATGTTGAGACTCCACTTCCGTTCCATCAGGCATTGTGACAATATACGGTTTCAGTAAGATTTTCAAATCTACCTCATGATTTCCTACTGTACTATCTGCCGAAAAACTTATGTATTCTTTGTTAAAATAATAGTAGCCACGGCGACGCAGATAAGTGGTGATTCGTTCTCTCTCTCCATCCAAGACATCAATATCGAAGAGGTCTCCCTCCTTAATTTTTGTTTGTGCGTAACCACCTCTGTTTTTCAACAGAGAATCGATGACTGGGTCTACATCGAAATTATTCTCTATATGGCGAATTCGATAAGGTTGATTAGGAGTTATATAGTATGTAACCTCAAGTTTCTTCTTTCTCGTCTCAGTCATAGAAGAGACTTCAGCCTGCATATAGCCTTTGGTCTTCATATATTTCTGCAACTCCTTTTCCGACTGAAAGGTAAGGAAAGGATCATAGATAACAGGTGGTTCCCCTGCTTCTTTCAATCGTTTGTTAATTTTCTTAGTGGTATCTCGTCCCGATAGATTGTATATTCCCAAATAGATACGAAACAAACCGAAAACTTTAAAATTGGGTCGTTGACGAAGATATTGGGAAAGATTATTGTTGGGTGTCTTGCTATCTTTCACCTCTATTTTCGTCTTGTTTAGCAAATACTCCCCATCAGGCACGTATTTCGTCGTGGAACACGAGTTCAACAGAAACATGATAATGCTTCCGACAACACCGACTATGACATACTTTCTACTCTTTTCCACGACATCTCTCGTTATTCTATGCAAAGATACGATTTGTAAGAAACATTATCTATTAAATATAGTTAAATGGAGAAGTTTTTTTATCTTTGTACATGGAATAGGGAGACATGAATCATAATTTGCTCTCCCGCATAAATTGAATATTAATTGGGAATCCAATTCCTTTCAAAACAAATGATATGTCATTAATAAAATCAATTTCTGGTATACGAGGAACAATCGGAGGCGAGGTCGGTGACAATCTCACACCTGTTGATGTAGTTAAATTTTCCGCAGCTTTCGCTTCTTGGTTATTAAAAAACAGCAAAGTTTCAAACAAAAAAATAGTTGTCGGACGTGACGCACGTCTCTCTGGTCCTATGGTAGACTCACTTGTTGTGGGCACACTGATGGGTGTGGGAATGGACGTAGTGAATATAGGTTTAGCAACCACGCCTACAACAGAAATCGCCGTTCAGGAAGAGGGCGCTTGTGGAGGTATCATCATCACTGCAAGTCATAATCCGAAACAATGGAACGCACTAAAATTACTGAACGAGAAAGGTGAATTTTTAAGTGACAAAGATGGGAAAGAGGTGCTAAGCATGGCCGCATCCGACGAATTCTCATTTGCACAAGTGGATGAATTAGGTAAAGTTGAGAGAAAAGATTACGGACAAATTCATATCAATGATGTTCTGAACTTGGATTTGGTTCACGTGGATGCTATCAAGAAAGCCAAATTCCGCGTAGCCATCGATTGTGTTAACTCTGTGGGTGGCATTGTGTTACCATCACTACTAAAAGCACTGGGTGTGGAAGAGATTGCGGAGCTAAATTGCGAGCCAACAGGTTGTTTCGCTCATAACCCTGAACCATTGCCTGCCCACCTAACACAGATTTCAGAAAAGATGAAAGAGGGTGGCTATGATGTAGGTTTTGTAGTTGACCCTGATGTGGATCGTTTGGCAATGATTTGTGAAGACGGTTCTATGTTTGGAGAGGAATACACGCTGGTTTCAGTAGCTGATTATGTGCTTCGCTACACCAAAGGTAACACTGTGTCTAACTTGAGTTCCACAAGAGCACTTAGTGATGTGACTACCGCACGTGGTGGTGCTTATTCTGCCGCAGCCGTGGGCGAGGTGAACGTGGTGACAAAGATGAAAGAGACCAACGCAGTCATCGGTGGTGAAGGCAACGGAGGCGTCATCTATCCTAAAGCACACTATGGACGCGATGCTCTTGTCGGCATTGCTTTGTTCTTATCATTAATGGCAGAAGAGAAATGCAAAGTATCCGATTTAAGGAAACACTACCCTGAATACTTTATTTCGAAGAACAAAATACAGTTGACTCCATCCACCGACGTAGACGCTATTCTACGCACGATGAAAGACAAATACAAGAATGAACGTGTTAATGACATCGATGGTGTAAAAATTGACTTTGCCGATTCATGGGTACACCTTCGCAAATCCAATACGGAGCCAATCATTCGTATTTATTCAGAAGCATCTACCATGGAGAAGGCAGATGCCATTGCTCATAAGATTATGAGTGAGATAGAGGAGATTTCTCGCTAATCAACGAACACATAGCATTTTTATAGAGACGATGTACAGCATCGTCTCTACTTGTTTCTATACATACCGTTATAGCAACGAGACTACTATTATCGACCAATTATGATTGTATCACCCACCTGAGGTTTCTGACCTGATCCCTTAGGTATTTTGTTGTATCTACGAATTAGCCACTGATGAACATGAAACTCTTTGGCAATCGACTCGTAAGTGTCTCCCTCTTCTGCCTTGACAGCCTTGGTCTTTCCCATTCGAATCACTTTATGACTGCGATAGGCAACAATACTACCCATAGTGTGTTCTTTTTTAGCAAGAGGGGAAATCACCTCATTACCATTTTTGATTTTCTGTTCATCATTGCTTGTTGGCATGGTACCATTATCGTAGTTGTACAACTCATAAGTTTCAATGATGTCTATCAACTTCTTTGCGTAATCAGAGGCAGTAGCATATCCACACTCCTTTAATCCCTTTGCCCATCCTTTATAATCGGTTGGATCTAAAGAGTAGAGTTTCTTGTATCGTTCTTTTTTCAAAAACTGAGAATGATCTTCGTATGAGAGTTCTACTGATTTGTATTTTCGAAAGCACTCTTGTTTCTTATCATCGTCATGATATACCTTCTCCCCCGTCCAGTCTGAATGACATTTGATTCCGAAATGGTTGTTACTCTTCCTTGCCAATTCACTCATACCAGCACCTGATTCCAATATTCCTTGCGCCAATGTGATACTGGCAGGTATTCCATGTTCCTGCATTTTAACCACTGCAATCGGCGCATATTTATTGATGTAGTTGATGTATGATTGTTGTTTCACCTGTTTTGCATGAATAGGTGCGGCAGCTAAGCAACCGAATAGAACCAATAGAAGTACGTGTTTTTTCATCTCCTGACGATTTGATTTTCTGCAAATATAATGATTTTTTATTTGACTTTGCATTTGTCGAGCAGAACTTCATACGCGTGATGCCAACCTTTCCAGGCAAAGACATCCGTGATATGCTCGTTGTGAAACAATGTGATGAAAGTTCCATGAACAGATGCCACAGTCTCCTTTAAGTTAGAAACATAGTCTATGGCAGATTCTGGATTCAATCCCATATCAGATTTTATCGTTTTATCCATCACAGCAGTTGGATACAGCAACAAAGAGGTCTCTCGTTCTTCCTTCAGATGGTAGAAATAAAAGGGATGAGAGGTGCTGGCACGGAATCCTGGCTGTGATGAATAGCAGAGCGACCAATCACTTGTGAATCCCTCCTTTTCCAACAACTCGTAGCTCTCCGGTATACGGAAGCGAAGATAATGGAACCGATTAGGACGTTCAGTACTTTCCTTGTTCCATATCATAAGGAATTTCTCTATTTTCAACAAGAACGGATGTTTGCTACAATTATAGGACGGATGCAATCCAACCACCTCATCCTTTGCTATCCTCTTTCTGATTTTCCAATAAGAAAAACTTGGATATATGCTTCTCTTGTCATGTTTACCAAATGTTCCACAATGGAAAAAGAAAACTGGATGTAGTTTTCGTTTCAAATGCAGATTGTATACCATGGAGAGATTAAAAAAAGGATCTTTTTTACCTCTGGTGACAACAGAATACCTTTGACGTACAAGGTCCCATCGATCCCTCATCATATCACGAACAGAGCAATAAACGAACTGCAGCAATCCATGGTTTCTATATGCATAGATATTATCTACATCAATTGTTGGAATAAAACGATAGGTAGGCAGATTGAAGGACTGATGTGCATCTCTTTGTATGATAATCTCTTTGAGTTTGAGTATCCATCTATCCACCAAAGGATCTGTTAGGAATCCTTTCTGAAAAGCAATGCTCTCTTCCACAGGAAATCGTCCATGAGCATCACTTTTATCACAAACATACTCCTCGTAACGACTAAGAAGATAGAAGGATGCAGCGAAGAGGTCAAAAGGAATATCGCCACCCTCTGTCGGGAAAAGAGTGATGAGGTCATCCCATGTTCCCGTCTGAACATTTTGAGGTTGAACGCCATGTTCGAAAAGGAGCTGAACGGGTTTTATGTGAATACCATTTTCGTTTTTTTCATCAGAATACCAAATAGGGAAACCGACGATTTCAGCTCTGTCCGTTGTGATTTTATATTCACAACCTAACACGGATTTAAACAGTTGGTTGCAAATATAGTTCAGTCTGTTGCTAATTCTATCTGTATAAATTGTAATCATCGTATCCTTTTCAACGTTTTCTCGTCAAATATACGCATAAAATTTCAATGCAGCAGTCCCTTTTCATAAAAACTGAAATATCCTGAGTTGCCAACAATGACATGATCGACTAACCTGATGTCGCATATTTTACAACTTTCTGCCATCTTATGGGTAATCTCTTTGTCTTGCACACTAGGTTCCAATCGACCGGAAGGATGATTGTGCACCATAATAATGCCGCAAGCTAATTGTGCTATGGCCTCATGAATGATTAGTCTGATATCAAAGATGCAAGTATTTAATCCGCCTGTACTCATTTTCTTTTTCGTAATGACTCTATTGCCTGTATTCAAAAAAATGACCCACGCCTCTTCAGATGAGATACCTGCAAGATCAGGTCTCATAAGCTGATATATATCTTTAACATCCTTAATGATTGTCTGGTTGGATTCTGCGCTAAAAGAGAGTCTTTTACTCAATTCTAATGCTGCCAAGATAGTGATGGCCTTTGCCTCACCAATACCCTGAAAATGGTTGGTGAGTTGGTTGATGTGAGTTTGAGACAAAAGTTCCAGTCTATTGTCATAATGATTGAGTATGCGTTGGGATAATTCGACAGCACTTTCGTTTTTGTTGCCAGAGCCAATAAGGATAGCCAACAATTCTGCATTCGAAAGCATATTAGAGCCATGCTCTTTCATCTTTTCTCTTGGTCTGTCATCTTCTTCCCATTCTTTAATGCGCAAACGTTTGGGCGGGTCTTTTCTTTTCATTTTAATTTTATTGTTTATTGGCTTCCATGTAGTTAATCAGTGGATTGGCATACATGAGCCATATTTTTTCTTTTAGGAAAGGGATGTCTTTATTTGGCAGATCTATCTTGTCGATTTGCCGTTCGACATAATGTTCAAAATCGTTCTTCTCTTTTTCCGTATAATGGACATTCTTGTTTTCCTCCGTTTGATTGAGCAAGTCTAATGCCACATAGTTGATTGGGAAGATATGATAGTTTTTATGTATACGATGGTCGATGATGGCTGCTATCTTATTCAGTACAGTCGGACGGTTATCCTCTTCATCAACCAACTCTTCAATCTCGTCGTTGATAGGTGGTGTTAGTTCGTAATATATTTCCCCCTTATTTCCAAAGATACCCACCTTCATGTTCAGAATATCATCACTTTGCGTTTTCTGGAAATTCTCATCATCTCTCTTTTGCTGAAACTCTTTCGCTTTCAAATAATCGCAGGAATCATACTCATAAGAGATGCATATCGGTGAAATATTCAAATCAACAAAGCCTTGTTTCAAACTACCCACGGAACTGACAGACAACATCTTCAGCAAACTTTCTTGTGTGCGGTCATTCGAATCTTTCGTTCTTCCCTCTCGCTGAGCAATCCATACGGAATTTCTCATTTCTGTAATGTTTCTACGTATGTATGCCGACAGTTTGATAAAGGCATCAAACAGTTCTCTTTTCGTTCCACTTCGTTTAACCAAGAAGCACTTATTCATTCTCAAACAATCTGATATCCATGTTTTCGCACAAAGATTGTCTCCAATGGCAATTTCAGAGGTATCCCATCCATTAAAATCAAGCATGGAGTTGAGTATACCCGCATCCATAATAATATCTCTGTGATTGGAGATAAAGAGGTATTTAATCTCTTTGCTAAGAGCCTCTAATCCGTTGAAGTGAATGGGACTATTGTTTTTCTTTTGAATGGAAAGAATCAATGAAGCGATAAACTGATGTTGGAAATCTTGCACTTTCCGAATCTGTTTCAGCTTGTTTATGAGAGTGTCAGGATCTGCATCTGGGTAGGCAAATGCAAGGATTGACTTTATCTCTGGATTTTTAATGACTCTCTGTATCACGTCGTTCATCTCCTCGTCAGTGAATGAACGCATATCATCAAAATTGAATTCTTTTTCCATCATTACAATATTGTTTGTCTTTCTCGAGCTACAAAGACACAAAAAATGTCAATAGCCGACTTATTTGAGATACAAGATTGTTTCGGGTCCCATATTAAATAGCAGGTCAATAATACTCAGATGTGGCTGAAAACCAAACTTTTGATCGAACACCTGATAGTATGGCTTGTTTGTTTTCGTATGAATCTGTTTGGGATGGAAACTTCTTCTCATATCCGTAATTCCAACTAACTCTTCCTCCTTTTGATAAGTTTTAGAAAGCGAAAGAGGTGTATAAAGGTGAATCAATTGCATTGTTGTTTCCAACAAACCTTGATTCAAGTCGATTAGATAATCATATTTTTTTGTAAAGAAAGGCTCATAGTCCTCTTTATAGTATTCGAAGAAAGGAGATTTGTTATAAGCCGATTCAATAGCACGCCAATGAGTTTGCTGCCATTTCTCCGTGTAGGATATTTTTATCTCTTTGAACGGGCAGCGTTCTTTCGGACGAATAATGGGGACAACAAGATCCATTACCTGATTGCATGTGAGAATGCGACATCTGCTTCTATAAGTTTGTTTCTCAAAATGGTCGTATTGCTCAATGATGGTTGCATCATTTTGGGCTATTGCTTGGTAATATTCAATAGGAGCCAAATAGGCACTGGATAATAAAACTGACTGGCTCATCTGTTATTTTTTCTTTTTAGGAGCTTGCAATCCGCTTGGTCTTTGCTTATCGATTGACTCTTTTTTGACTTCCCAATCTTCTTCAACACTCCAACCTGCCCTTATTTTCAAAGGCTTTGAGAAATAGTAGACATTTTCGGGTTGCTTTTTCTCTTTGAAAACACCCGTATCCCATTTGCCATTGTTATTTTTATCTTCAATCAATTTGGCATAGTAGGTGCCAGGAGTCACATTTTGGAACTCAACACTTCCATTATGTGCTTTCTTTTCCATTAAAACGGAACCCGATGCATTGATAATCTGAACAATGCTAGATCCATCATATTGGGAAAGTTTTAACTTGATGTTCCCATATTCATCTTCAGTTTTCCGTCTAAACAAAAGTGAATCCTTGTTATTATGATTGCCATAATAATCGAACGCAGCAGCCGAATCAAGTGTTAATGTATAACTGACACCCGGCAAAAGTTCTGCATCAACAAAGAAAGAACGCTGATTGTCCAATCTCTTGATTTTAAAGTTCATCGGTATTTTCGTTGAATCTTTCGTATAGCTCAAATGAATATTCTCTTCCTTGATTGTAGAGAGTGGATATTTCCACCAAATAATCAACGAGTCGGTAATCTCGATAGCTCCATTCTGATTTGTCATGCGGATGACGTTGGATCGTGGTTTCACCTTCCCTCGTCTCTCGTATTTCTTGATTTGGGCACTCTCCTCTTTTGCTTTTTCTGCCTCCTCCTTTAGATATCTAGGCGTCAATTCAGCAATCAAAGTATCGGCATGAGAAACAAGATTTTCCGCAGAGTCGGTAATAAGGTAGTTTGTTGCAATGGTCAGAGAGTCTCTATTATAAACAGCAGAGTCGGTAATCCAATAAGTAATGGTATCCGTTGCTTTATTGGATTCGGCCATATACCATGTTCCCTTTGGTGTGAAATTGACGGGAGTGATTTTCGGAATGGATTTCTCCGCCTTCTTAAAGTAGAGCGTGAAACATTTTCTATCCGGTCTCTCTATCTTGTTAAACTCCTGCAGTTTAATCTCTTTATGGAACAACCGAAGGATAAAACTGTCTGGAGCATATTTCATCTCTTTTTTTGTGATTATGGTATCTATTGTTGTTGAATCTTTATAGGTAGTGTCGTATCGATAAGTTATACTGACAGTAGGTATGGGGAGTTCCATCTCCTGAAGGGCAACGCCCTCTCCCACTTGATCGTAAAAATAGTTGCTGTTTAAATCCTCAAGAGCATAAATCTTGTATCGTTTACCTGCAACACCTTTAATGCTGAATCGTCCGCTCGCATCTGTTTTACCGATACGTTCAAAACGAGTTGTGGTGAAAAGGGAATCCACTTCACTAGAATAGACACCCACACAAATATTTTCCAAAGGAAGAAGATCTTGTGCGTTTAAGACCGTACCCGCTATGACAAGGGTATCGAGTGTCTCTCCTGTGGAAAAGGCATGACAGAAGTCTTTGACTAGATTATTTTCCGTATAATCACCAATACAATTTTTAAAATCTAATGTATAGGTTGTATTAGGAAGCAAGGAATCTTTCAACTGTACCACCAGTTTTTTTCCTACTGCCTTGACAATAGGAGCAGATTTTTGTGGAGGTGACACCACCAGATTTTGAGCGGGCTGGTTAACTTGAATATATTCGTTGAAATCAATTTCTATCCTTTTATCTTTAACGTTTCTTGCATTTTGGGTCGGAACGCTTTTCATAAGAACAGGCGATTGCGTATCCTTTTTTCCTCCCGTTGGACCTTGAGCCATATTGGCACAACCGCCTAAAATAACAGCAAGAACAAAAAAATGAAGGACGTATTTTGAAAGATTCATATTATCAATGTTTATAGCGCAAAGATAGTAAATAATGTGATAGGGAGCAAGTGCTGAAGAAACGAAGATAAACGACACTTCAGCACTGGCTCCCTTTTATCTAAAGAGGGTTCTATGAATCCCCTAATAATTCACACTCTACTACTCTTCAACCTCCTCGGGCACGAAATCATACTCACCCATAAAAAGAATCAATCCTGTGCTATTCTCGCGGATAACAAAAGCGAACGGACGGTCACAGAACATCTGGAAGTCTCCCATTGGAGGCATTCCCGTTTCTAAACTAATTGATGTGACTGCGGCAGCCTCCGTACCCTTCTCATCCACCTTTAAGAAATAATCCTGGTTAACCTGAGACACATTAGCATTTTCTTTTATCGCCTTAGGATAGGAACTAAAGATGTCTTGTATATTCAATGCTTGCAAAACACCTGCCAACGAGTAGTTGTCTTTGCTTTCAAATTTAGGCATAGTAATATCGCACGGCAGATATTTTAATGGCAATGAATCCCATTTTATGGTAGGCAACACTTCATCTAGGTCATGTCCCTCAATTGGCAATACGACAATCATGCTGTAGGCACTCTTGCTTGTGGTATCTTCCCACGAAGTTTGCTCATCAGCATAATCTAGTTTAACAGCCTGATACAAGTCTGTACTTGCACACTCCATATATTGATATTCGATTTTCATTGACTCCGTCTTGCCTAATTTTCCATAAGCTCCTTTGAATGTCATTTCTCTATCAAAACGAAATGGGTGTTTCCAATCTGCCTTAAAATAGCAAGCATTGTTGATAATAAGACGCGTTAATTCGGAAACATTCACCGAAAGTCGTTTTATCCGATCATTGGTCATAAGTGCAGCCCAATGATTTATGGTATCTTTCGCTCCTCTAGGGTCGTTGACAAAATTGAGGTGTCGAACAGTTGCATAATACTTTTCTTGTGCTGTTTTCACAAAATCTTCATAGGCTCCTGTTCCTTCATTTATCCACAATGCGTTAGCTGTATGGATATCTACGCTGTCAACATTTGAATTGATGGAAAGATACAATTTCTGATAGAAATCGTTCATCTCTGTCAGGGATTTGAATCCTAAAGCATCTGTTATTTCCTTCGCACCCTTGTCTGAAGCTCCATTAGCGCAGAATCCCAAGGCCATATTAAGACTTGTTGGCGAATAGAAATGAATCGCTCTCATACTATCAGGACTAATATTACTTGGCATTTTACGAATTTTCGCATAACATTTTGAGGCAAACTCATTGTTAGCACGTATAAACTCCTGTTCCTGCGCACTCACCACAAGCGGATTAGGCTGTTCGAACGTCGGAGGCAACGTATTGACCGTTAGCGGAGTGTATTCCGATGATTGTGACCCACCGAAAGTGACACTGTCCACTTGACTTATCTCAAACGACCTTTGTTCTCCATTCTTTAACCAGACTTGCATATCATAAGGCACTCCACCTGTTGCAAAGGCACTTAACGATAACGTCAATGCACCTAAAAGTAAAATTTCCTTTTTCATAACTTCCCTATTTATATAGTTATAACACATAAACAAATTTATTATTCCTCCATCGGAACCGAATCATACTCTCCGATGAACAAGATGAGTCCTGATTTGTTCTCGCGAATAACAAAGGCAAAAGGACTATTGCACATCATGTGAAAACTCTTCGTCGCAACTCCTCCACTAACTCCCACCACGGAAGTAACGGCTGCTGCTTCTGTACCTTCCTCATCCACATTAATGAAGAAATCTTGCTGAACTTCTGATATGGATATAGGTCCATTCCATACAACATTAGGATATGAATCAAATATTTCTTTAATCTCAAATTTGTTTTTCAATATATCTTTCAAAGCATATCCTCCCGCAGCTTTGAATTTAGGCATAAAAAGATTTCCTTTCATCGCTTCAAAAGGAATGGAATCCCACTGAAGAGTAGGAAGAACACTATTCAAATCTGTATTTGATTTCGGCAACACAACGATCATACTATAGGAACTGTTGCTTGGAGTGTATGGTTGATTCCAACCGGTAGTAGGCTTATCTTCCGCAACGCCGTAATCTAATTTAACCGCTTGATAATCATCCGTCTCAAAATACTCAAGATATTCATCCATGATTTTCATAAATTCTGTAGAGTCTTTTTCTCCATTCATTCCATTAAACACATACTTTCCCAACGGAGTGAATTTCTTCACCCAGCTTCCCTTGAAATAACATGCATTATTGATAACGAGTCGTGTCCATTTTGTAATTTGAATATGCAATTCTTTAATACAATCATTGGTCATAAGTGCGGCCCAATTGTCAATGGTATCCTTCGAACCCGTAGGATCATTTTCAAAATCAAGATGTCGAACTGTTGCAAAATACTTCTCCTTTGCAGTCTTCACGAAATTCATATTGACCTCACTTTTCTCATTAAGCCACAACGCATTGGTAGAGCGAAGTGTCACACTGTCAACATTGGAATAGAAGGAGAGCAAAAGTTTCTGGAAGAAATCGTTCATTTCTTCTACGTCATTATTCGATTTGAAACCCATTGCTCTGCCAATCTCGTGTGCTCCGTTTGCATCAGCTCCGTTTGCACAAAATCCCAAAGCAATGTTAAGACTGACTGGCGAGAAGAAATTAACACCTGTTTTGGATGTCTTTCGTAACTCCGCATAGCATTTTGTCCCAAACTCGTTGGTACTCTTCACATACGGCATTTCTTGTTCTGTCATAACAAGAGGATTGGGCTTAGCGAAAACAGGGGGCAAAGTGTTTTCTGTTAGGCGTTTGTACCCTGATTGCAGTGTCTCTGTAAAGGTGACACTATCCACCTCACTGATGTTAAACATCTGTTGACTACCATCTTTCAGCCAAACTTGCATATTGTCTGGTGTAACGGCGAAGGTTGTAGTAATAACTGAACAGCAAAATAATCCTGTGATAAAGTGTTTTTTATTCATAAGCCAAATGTTATTATTATGTAATATCACCCCTTGTTTTATGATAGTTCGGATGTTGGTTTTCATCTATCTTACCTGATCAGGCATTCATTCTTGTCTTTTTTTCGGGTCTTTTTCTCACCATAAAACGTCACTCACAATGCAAATATACAAATGTTTAAATTATTTCCAAAGAAGTCAAGCGAATATTCTCATTTGCAAACATATAACAGTTTATAAAAACAAACTACCCAAGCTTCACCACGAAGCCCGGGCAGTCCAACAACTTAAAAATTACAATTATGGAAAATTTAGATACCAATTAATGGTCACAACAACGGACGGATCACCTCTTCCTGTAAAACGAAGAAGAGTGCTCCCGCCAAATATCCTATTAGTGCCAACAAACTGATGTTTTTCAAATACCATCCGAATGGAACCTTTTCCAGTCCCATCACCACAACACCTGCTGCAGAACCAATGATTAACATGGAACCTCCAACACCAGCACAATAGGCCAAGAATAACCAGAACACACCGTCTGTTGCATAGACAGCTAAATCTGGATTTGCTGCAATATTCGCAGCTGAAGCAACATCGTACATTCCCATAGAACCAGCCACCAACGGAACATTATCCACAATGGATGACAAAGCACCTATGATCACGTCAATAACATATACATTGCCGACATGTTGATCCAAGAACATTGACAACTCTTTCAAAATACCTGCACACTGTAATGCAGAGACTGCCATCAAAATACCAAGGAAGAACAATATGGTCGTGAAATCAACTCGTGAAAGCACTACCGAGATACGTGCTTTTGATGATTCTGGAATATGTTTTTTACGATGATATAAAATTTCCGTATAAATCCATAAAACACCAAGTCCTAACAAAACGCCAATGAATGGAGGCAAATGGGTAATAGACTTAAATATAGGAACAAAAATCAAAGCACCCACGCCCATTAAGAAGATAAGTTTTTGTTCTTTATGCGTAATAATATCAGCAGCACACACATGGTCGAAACCGCTTGTGCTTACCACCTCTGTTCTTTCTGGCAATTCACCTTTCAAGAATCGTCCTGCGATAAACACAGGCAAAACCATTGAAATAATGGATGGAAGTATCAAGTTTGGTAACAAACCTTCTGTTGTCACATTACCCTTCACCCACAACATAATCGTGGTAACATCTCCAATTGGAGAGAAGGCACCTCCCGAATTGGCTGCAATGACAATCACGCAGGCGAACAACCAACGCTCCTTGTAATTGCTGATTAGCTTTCTCAACAACATCACCATCACAATGGTTGTTGTCAGATTATCCAATATGGCAGACATAAAGAATGTAATAACTGCTAACATCCATAGCAGTTTCTTCTTCTTTCTCGTTGTAATTTTATTTGTGATAATGGAGAATCCTCCGTGGGCGTCAATCAACTCCACAATGGTCATCGCTCCCATCAAGAAAAACAGAGTCGATGCGACATCTCCTAAGTGTTCGATAATTTGTGTTCCCGTAACAAAAGAGACCACCTCTTCATGACTCGAGAACTGCGTTAACACAGAATCGGCTTTTAGGATATATACCGTCCACAGTAATGCACATAACAACAAAGCGGTTGCAGCTTTGTTTACCTTTAACGTGTGTTCCATCGCAATACTTGCGTATCCTACGAGGAACAATAAAATCATTAATACTTCCATTAAATTACCAAAAATTCGATTCTAAATATCGTTTCTTCAACGAAAAACGACGCAAATATAATCTTTTTTCGAACAAAAGCAAAATGAATAACAGTATATTTATACATTTTTTCACATTTAAACTATGGCATGTAATAAAAGCAAATGGGCGAAGAAGGAATCGCCCTCTTCGCCCATTTTTCTATCTGATTTTTAAATATTTACAGATTTCTGCACTAATGCTTCATGTCATTGATCATCAGTTTTGAAATGTCAATCCATCACCCTTCTTTTCCACCACAATCGGCTTACTACGATCAACCGTCTGTGCCAACAATGCTTTCGAGAGATCATTCAACAAGCGTTTCTGAATAACTCGTTTCACTGGTCTTGCACCAAACTGAGGATCGTAACCCTCGGTAGCAATGAAATCACGTGCATCATCTGTTACACGCAACTCCACTCCATTCTCTTTCAACATCTTATAGACTGAGTTGATTTGTAAATCAACAATCTTTCTCGTCTCACTCTTCGTCAATGGAGCGAACATGATAATCTCATCAATTCGGTTCAGGAACTCTGGACGGATTGTTTGCTTCAACATGTCAAGAACCGTCTTCTTCGACTCTTCTATGATCTCGTCTCTGTTATTAGCCGTCAGCTTTTCAAATTTCTCACGTATCAAGTCTGAGCCCAAGTTGGAAGTCATGATGATGATTGTGTTTTTGAAATTAACCACCCGACCTTTATTATCGGTCAATCGTCCATCATCCAACACTTGCAACAAGGTGTTGAAGTCATCTGGATGTGCTTTTTCAATCTCATCATACAACACAACGGAATAAGGTTTCCTACGAATAGCCTCCGTCAATTGTCCTCCTTCGTCGTATCCAACGTATCCTGGAGGTGATCCAATCAATCGGGTCACAGAGAATTTCTCTTGATACTCCGACATATCTATACGAGTGATCATATTCTCATCATCAAACAAGAACTCGGCCAAAGCCTTAGCCAACTCGGTCTTACCAACACCCGTGGTTCCTAAGAAGATGAACGAACCGATAGGTCGTTTTGGATCTTGCAGTCCGGCACGACTACGACGCACGGCATCTGAAACAGCTGCTATGGCATCTTCTTGTCCGATAACACGCTTATGTAACTCATCTTCCAAATGGAGCAGTTTCTCTTTTTCACTCTGCAACATCTTTGAGACTGGTATACCTGTCCATTTAGAGACTACCTCTGCAATATCATCCGCATCAACCTCCTCCTTTACCAACGGACTATTCGTCTGGATTTCAGAAAGTTTCTTCTTTATCTCCTCTATTTTATCTTCTGCCTCTTTGATACGTCCGTATCGAATTTCAGCCACCTTCTCATAGTCGCCTTCTCGTTCGGCACGTTCAGCTTGGAAGCGCAGATCCTCGATCTTGATTTTCAACTGTTGTTGTTCATCAATCAACGATTTCTCTGCCGTCCATTTAGCTCGTATCCTTTGGGTCTCCTCCTTCAAGTTGGCTATCTCTTTACTCAACTTTTCCATCTTCTCCGTATCGTTCTCTCGCTTGATGGCCTCTCGTTCAATCTCCAACTGCATGATCTCACGCTCCTTTGAATCCAACTCCTCTGGAACAGAATTAATCTCCAAACGCAACTTAGAGGCTGCCTCATCAATAAGGTCAATTGCCTTATCTGGCAAGAATCGATCGGTGATATAACGAGTTGACAATTGCACTGCTGCTATAATCGCCTCATCCTTGATACGAACCTGATGATGGTTCTCATATTTCTCCTTCACACCACGTAGGATAGAGATGGAATCCGACTCGTTCGGTTCATCTACCATCACCACTTGGAACCTACGCTCCAATGCTTTATCTTTCTCGAAATATTTCTGATACTCATCCAGTGTTGTGGCACCAATGGAACGAAGTTCACCTCTTGCCAAGGCTGGTTTCAGAATATTAGCCGCATCCATGGCTCCATCACTCTTTCCAGCACCCACCAACGTGTGAATCTCATCAATGAACAAGATAATTTCACCATCGGCTTTAATCACCTCATTCACCACTGATTTCAATCGTTCCTCAAATTCTCCTTTATATTTGGCTCCTGCAATGATTGCACCCATATCCAACGAGTAAATCTGTTTACTCTTCAGATTCTCAGGCACATCACCTCTAACAATACGTTGTGCCAAACCCTCCGCAATAGCCGTCTTACCTGTTCCCGGTTCTCCAATCAGTATCGGGTTGTTCTTCGTACGTCTACTTAAGATTTGAAGCACTCTTCGTATCTCCTCATCCCTGCCTATCACAGGATCCAACTTACCTGAACGTGCTCGCTCATTCAAATTAATCGCAAACCTGTTCAGTGAATCATAACTCTCTTCCGCAGAAGAGTCCGTCACCTTACTGCCCTTTCGCATCTCTTGAATAGACTGACGAAGGGCTTCTTCCGTCATCCCCGCATCTTTTAATAGCGTAGACACCTTACTCGACGTCAACAACAGCGACAACAGAATGTACTCCATAGAGACAAACTGATCACCATCGGCTTGAGATAGGCTTAATGCTTGATCCAACACCTCTTTTGTTGTGTTAGACATGTAATGGTCTACTTTTCCCCGAACCTTCGGAAAACTATCAATCGTTTTGTCCAACGCAGCATCAACCATTCTCACGTTCACACCCATCTTGTTCATCAGGAATTGTGTGACGTTCTCACCAACCTTCAAGACGCCTTTGAGCAAGTGTTCTGGCTCGACTATCTGCTGATTCTTGCTATCTGCAATCTTCACAGCCTCGTCGATGACCTCTTGACTTTTAATTGTAAAATTCTCAAAATTCATAATTGTATTTTTTAGCGTTTGACATTTAGCATAGTTCAAATTAAATGCCATTCTTATTTTTTAATACAAAACTGACAAAATGTCATATTTCTTATCCAGAAAGATGCCAATCAGTCCTCTCGAAGAGACATATTCTCCATATTAGATCTTTAAATTCTACGCCGCACGGTTCTTCTTTGTGTCGATTAATTATGTAATTTTGCAATATAGATCTGCAATGTGCGGGTCAAACTTAATTGAAAAAAAATGGCAAAAAAATATCATCGTGTACTTACGATCGCCGGCAGCGACTCTGGTGGAGGCGCAGGAATACAAGCCGACATCAAAACCATCTCAGCTTGCGGCTGCTATGCAATGACCGCCATCACTGCGATAACGGTTCAGAATACAGTTGGTGTCATCGACGTGGCTGGCGTTGAACCTTCCATAATCGAGGGACAGATCGATGCCGTACTAAGCGACATTGGTGCAGATAGTGTGAAGATAGGCATGTTACACTCATCCGACGTTGTCCGCAGCGTGGCAAAAATGCTTCAAAAGCATAACGTGAAGAACATCGTACTCGACCCTGTCATGGTCTCCACATCAGGACATCGTCTCATCGAAGAAGAGGCCATCAATACTCTATGCGAGACGCTCATTCCCATGGCTACTATCATTACACCTAACATACCCGAAGCCGAAATATTATTCGGAGAAAGAATACCCTCCCAAGAGAATCTCCCTTTTGTAGCACAAAAACTATCGGAACGATTCAACGTATCTGTATACCTAAAAGCAGGACACCTGACAGATGACAAACTGATCGACATCTTCTACGACAACTCACAACATCGCTATTTTGAACTGAAAACAAAACGGGTATACACACAAAACACACATGGCACAGGCTGTACCCTATCTTCCGCACTTGCCTCCATGCTAGCCAAGGGATATGATCTCAAAGAATCAGCAGAGAAAGCGCAAGCCTACATTGAAGGTGCTATTATCGAAGGGGCTGACTACGAAATCGGTCATGGTCATGGACCTGTTGCTCACTTCTATAAATTATGGAAATAAAAAAGAGACAAAAAATCTTGTAGAGATACAAAATCTTGTAGAGACACAAAGCATTGTGTCTCTACGGTAACCTGCTGATATTCACCTTATTTTCTTTCCAACTCCATTTTCAAATATTTGCCCGTATAGCTGTTCGGATTCTCAGCCACCTCCTCGGGAGTTCCCGTTGCAATGACTTGTCCGCCACCTCTACCGCCTTCCGGACCTATGTCAATCAAATAGTCCGCCGTCTTGATCACATCCATGTTATGTTCGATAACAATAACGGTATTACCTCTATTCACCAATTTATTCAACACATCCAACAGGATACGAATGTCCTCGAAATGAAGTCCCGTCGTGGGTTCATCTAAGACATATAATGTGTTTCCAGTCTCCTTTTTCATCAATTCAGTAGCCAGTTTGATACGCTGACTTTCACCACCTGACAAGGTTGTTGAAGGTTGTCCCAACTTAATGTAACCCAACCCTATCTCTTGTAAGGTTTTCACTTTATGATAGATGGTCGGAATATTTTCAAAGAAATCAACCGCCATATTGATAGTCATATCCAACACATCCGCGATTGATTTTCCCTTGAAGCGAACCTCCAAGGTCTCCCGATTATATCGTTTCCCCTGGCACTCCTCACATGGGACCAATACGTCTGGCAGAAAATTCATTTCAATCGTTTTGTATCCATTTCCGCAACAGGTCTCGCAACGACCGCCTTTCACATTAAAGGAGAAACGACCTGCCTTATATCCACGCATTTTCGACTCTGGCAGAGTGACAAACAACTCTCGAATGTCTCCAAACAAACCTGTATATGTAGAAGGATTGGAACGCGGAGTTCGTCCTATAGGCGACTGATCCACATTGATGACCTTATCAATATATTCAATACCACTTACCGAGTCAAAAGGTAACGGATCTTGCAGAGAATGATAGAAATGCTGACTCAATATCGGTTGCAATGTTTCATTAATCAGGGTCGATTTACCGCTACCCGATACACCAGTCACACAAATAAATTTATTCAAAGGGAATTCAACATCCACATTTTTCAGATTGTTTCCCTTGGCACCCTTTATGATGATGGATTTTCCGTTTCCTTCTCTCTTCTTTGCTGGCACCTCTATGGTGCGACGCCCGTTCAGATAATCAGCCGTCATTGTTTGTGTTTTCAACATCTCCTGTGGAGTACCTGCGAACACCACCTCTCCACCTTTCCTTCCCGCAAATGGACCCATATCAACGATATAATCCGATTCCAGCATCATATCACGATCATGCTCCACCACAATCACAGAATTACCGATGTCTCGCAACTGTTTCAACGACTGTATCAGTCGCACATTGTCTCGCTGATGCAATCCAATGCTTGGTTCATCCAAAATATACAAGACATTCACCAGTTGAGAACCAATCTGCGTTGCCAAACGAATACGTTGATTTTCTCCTCCCGACAGTGAAACTGAAGAGCGATGAAGAGATAGATAATCCAATCCCACATCCAGCATAAACTGCAGACGCGTCTTTATCTCTTTTAATATCAACTCCGCAATAGAAAATTGTTTTTCCGACATCTGTGCCGGCACCTTACAGACCCAATCATACAGATCAGCGATATCCATGCGTGAAAGGTCTGCAATATTCTTTCCTGCAATACGATAATGCAAAGCCTCCTCGTTCAGGCGATCACCATGACATACAGGACACACGACCTGCTTACTGAACTGTCCAGCCCACTTACGAGCCGTTGCCGATGCATCCATCTCTTGTTGCACCTCAATATAATGGATAACGCCCTCAAACAGACATGCCATATTAGAAGAACCGAGAGACTCATTTCGTACGCACACACGTTCTTCCGTACCATTTAGCACAACATCTAGCCCTTCTGGTGGGACCTTTGAAATAGGATCTTTCAACGAAAAGCCATATCGATCCGCCACTGCTTCTAATTGCCAGAAGAAGAGAGACTTCTTATATTTGCCAAGCGGAACGATACCTCCATTGTAGATACTAACCGACTTGTCTGGAATTATCTTATCAATATCAATTTCATTAATGACACCCAATCCTTTACATTTAGGGCAACTACCATGAGGGGAGTTAAAGGAAAAATTATGCGGAGCAGGCTCTGCATACGAGATGCCACTTGTCGGACACATCAGATGGCGACTGAAATGACGAATCTCACCATCCTTCTTACGCAGCACGACGATTGTTCCATTCCCCTGTTTCATAGCCGTACGCACAGAGGCTTGCACACGTTGCATGTTTCCGTCGGACACCACCAATTTATCAATCACCACCTCAATCGTATGGTTTTTATAGCGGTCCAACTTCATGCCATGAACAATCTCTTTTATTTCCCCATCCACACGGACATTCAAATATCCTTTTCGACGAACCTGTTCAAACAGCTCTTTATAATGTCCTTTCCTTGCATTAACCAAAGGAGCTAATAAGAAGATAGCTTCTCCCTTGTAATCATGTTCTATCAAATCAAGTATCTGTTCCTCCGTATACTTCACCATCTTCTCACCTGTCACGTATGAATAGGCCTCTCCTGCACGAGCGAAAAGCAGACGAAGGAAATCGTACACCTCCGTTGTCGTTCCCACTGTTGAACGAGGATTCTTGTTAGTGGTCTTTTGTTCTATGGAGATAACAGGACTCAGACCCGTGATCTTATCGACATCAGGTCGCTCCATGTTGCCAAGGAAATTACGAGCATAAGCAGAGAATGTCTCTATATACCTGCGTTGTCCTTCCGCATAGATGGTATCAAACGCCAACGACGACTTGCCACTGCCACTCAAACCTGTGATGACAGACAACTTATATCTTGGCAAAGAGACATCCACATTTTTTAAATTATGGACTCTTGCTCCATACACATCAATCCACGCTGTTTCAGCACTCGATTCTTCCTTATGTTTTTCTTCTTTATACACAGAAAACAAATCTTTTATAAAACACACCTATAGGATTTATTCTTCCTCCCTCGTAAGGAATTTTTCAAGACATCTCCCATAATAATTTAAGGTGCAAAATTACGAAAGAAAGAAGATAATAGAGAATTTTTTAGTATCAAATGCCGTAAAAACTTTAATTTACAAATGCCACTATCCCAACATCTGGAATGTCGATGGAAACATTTAAAACGCCATTCTAAACCCTTTATTTAGGGAGACAGAGCGAAAGCGCACACTACGAAAAACGAAAAATTTCTCTCAAAAAAGTATTTATATCAGTTTTAATTCGTATCTTAGCATCGTCTATTATGACCTTTTCTGTAGTATATTTACACAAACTCCAAACGCAAGAAAATCATTCATAATACACAGACACACGCAAATATTTACAAATAATATCATAAAAAACAAATTACATGTTTCCTAAACAGGGATAAACATTCACTTTACAAAAACACAAAAATCATGAACAAGAAATTTATTACACTTTTCACGGTTGCGCTTATGGGCATAGGCATAGCAAACGCGCAATTAAACAAAAGCTCTTGTAAGTTTTTGGGTAACATCACAACAAGAGGTCAAATTCAGCCAAATGTTGGAGGCTTAAAGTATGAGGCAATGTGGGATCAGCTTACTTGTGAGAATGAAACCAAGTGGGGTTCGATTGTCAATTGCAAGGTAAACAGTGCGCAAGAGGGGATACAAAAATGGAACTGGAGATCAGCAGACTCTCATTACAACTGGTGTAAACAAAATGGTGTGTTGTTTAAATTCCATGCTCTTCTTTGGACAAGCCAGTGGCCAGTAGAATTGGCAGATTGTTCTCCTGAAGAATTAAGAAAGCAAGTCGAATATTGGTTTGACGCTGTTGCAATCAAGTATCCTGACTTGGCAGTAATCGACGTTGTGAATGAGGCTATACAAGGACATGCTGAAGGATCAGAAAACAAGAATGGAAAATCTTACTCATCTAAAGATTTCAAGAATCTTTTGAGTAAGGCTCTGGGTAACAGCGGTGATCCATACGACTACAAATGGATTGCTGAAGCCTTCCGAATGGCTCGTGAAAGATTTCCAAATGCTGTATTGATTTATAATGACTATAACTCTCTTACTCACCAGAAGAGTGAGTTTATTGGACTAGTTTCATCTTTGGTAAAACAAGGTGCACCTATTGATGCTTATGGACACCAAACGCACGATTTGGATGACTATTACAGTGGACACAATAGTAGTATGAATGGATTCGCAGACAATTTGAAAGATATTCACGACCAAATCACGAGAAAAGGTGGTAGGGAGTTGCAGTGTTATATCACTGAGTATGATATCAACCAGGCTAATGACAACACTCAATTAACCATCATGCAGGGTTCCTTCCCTGCCATGTGGGAGGCTGAATACGTTTCCGGTATTACAATCTGGGGATTTGTGAGTGGCGCTACTTGGAGATCCAACACTGGATTGGTGAATAGTCAGGGGCAAGACCGTGCCAGCATGAAATGGTTGCGCGAATACATTGCATCGGATAAAGCTAAAAGCGTAACAGCAAAATTCTGCGGTAAAGACGCTGGTGGTCCTGCAGGTCCATCTGCAAGTATCGAGGTGAGCAAATCTACGATTGCACTTGGCAAAAGTGTCGATTTGACAGTTAAAGTAAATAATGTTGAAGACGGGATTAAAAGCATAACCTACTACGATGGAGAAACAAAAATCGGTGAAGGCGAAAGCTTCACTTGGACTCCAGAAACTACAGGTAGTCATAAGATTAACGTAGAGGTAGTCACAAATGGTAATGAGACAGTGAAAGGTAGTACGACTGTAACAGTGGTTGAGCCAAACCATCCTTATGGAGGTACAGCGGCAGTTATTCCAGGAAAGATTGAAGCAGAGAATTATGATGAAGGTGCTTCTGGCATGGCTTACTACGATAAGTCTGAAGGTAACAAATGCGATAGTTACTCGGACTATTATCGTAAAGGGGATGTTGACCTTAAGGAAATCTCAGACGGTGTGGCAGTTGGTTCATTCGAAGGTGATGAGTGGTTGTCTTATACCGTTGATGTGCAAGCAGATGGTGAATACGATGTGACATTGCGCTTGGGTGAAGGTAATAATTCTGGCTCATTGTCAGTAGAGTTTGATGAATCAAATGTGTCATTCGATGTTAATGTTAATAAAATAGGTGATTGGGGTGAATTTGACGAGGTGAAGTTGTCTAAGAAGGTCACTCTTAAGAAGGGTGTGCAGAACATGGTCATCAAAAATACAGGAAGCTATATTGATATAGACTGGATTAAGTTTGATGGCGACTTTGTCGGTCTTAATGAAGCTGCTGTCACTCCTGTCACAATTGCGCCTAACCCTGCATCATCTGTGGTTGTGATCTATGGTGTTACACCAATCAGTGTCGAAATCATCTCTACGACGGGTGCTGTGGTGAAGAAAGACACAGGAAACACTATCTCCGTTGCTGATTTACAAGATGGTAATTATATCATTCGCATCGTCACAGAAAATGGTGTAACAATAAAGAAACTTGTCGTAGCAAAATAAAAGGTGATTCTGTCTTAAACAGAAAAACACTTACAAAACAAAAGCGGCTGCAGGAAGATCCTACAGCCGCTTTATTTTATCTATTAATCAACCTAATATGTTTCCTCATTTAGTCATCGTACGCATCAGTCGCCATCTAGACCATGTCTGCATAGACTCTCCTGCATGCAATGTCCGATACGGTGCATGGTATTCCAATTCCAACAATGATTTCTCTTTTTCCGCATGAACAAAGTTATACAACTCAATCTCCGTCTGTTCTGGATGCAGCAAAGAAAAGTCGTGATGTTCAAACTCCAATTTCAACCATTCATCCCCGCAATGAGCATAAATCACAGGTTCCGACGCCTTGATATAGGCTTTCCCTGTACACTCTTCACACTGATGATCATTATCCAACGGTGTAAATGAGAAATAGCCATTCTCTACTTTATAGGTCGGACGCCCCTGCCATGGATGAGAAGGTTCTCCCAAAACAACATCCTCTGCCGAACGAACTGGCACATAGTTTTCATTGTGTCCATTCACACGAGTGATCAACCAAAGATCCCATGAGACATCATTCTTCCGCACATTAGTAGCCTCCACTTGAAAAAACAAAGAGCCATCCTCCTCTATTCGCATACTTTTCTTCATACGCAAACCACTAATCGGAGAATCCTCCCCTTCAATCACAAGCGAACTGCTGGTCTGTTCTATAATATGATATGCTCCAAAACTGATATATGGATCTGGTGGCCAAAAGAGATCTGAGTCTATCTTTTCCGCATTCAATGTCTGTTGTTTCCACCACTGACTCTGCGGACCCACCCATACTTCATGACCATTATACGGACGAAAATCTAACATGTTCGGAGAAGGTTGCAACCGTTGCTCTTTGGTTTCATTCCATAATGACGGATCACTCTCCAACACATTCGGTTTCCCTACTCTGTTGTAAGAGACAATTCGTCCTCCCACCTCCAACAATATTTGTGCCTCTACTCCGGCATTCTCAATACGTATCATATTATGACATTTGACTCTTTATCGATTCCAACTCCTCCGAAAGAATCTCCCACTCATACATCTTCTGTTCCAACTCATGTTTCTTCTTGCCATACTCGTCAAACAAAGCTGTGTTAGATGCATTCTCCGGATTTCCCAAGGCCTCTTCAATCTCTGCTATTCGAGTTTCTATCTGATTGACAACTTTTTCCGCATCTTCCACTGCACGTTCTGCCTTCCTTAATTTGCGGTCAAACTCTTTTTTAGCTTCGTATGATAATTTATTATCGGATGAAGGTTTCTGTGGATTCTCCGTTTTCGAAACAACAGGAGCCTTCCTTTCCAACTCTTGTAACGAAGACAACTTCTTGGATTGTAAGAAATCGTAGATGCCTCCAAGATGTTCCTTTACCTTATGATTACCAAACTCATACACCTTGTCAACCAAGCCATCCAAGAACTCACGGTCGTGTGATACCACCACAACCGTTCCGTTAAAGGCTTTTATAGCTTCTTTCAACACATCTTTCGAGCGCATATCCAAGTGGTTGGTTGGCTCATCCAATACTAGAAAATTGACAGGTTCCAACAACAATCGAATCATCGCCAAACGAGTACGTTCACCACCCGACAGCACCTTCACCTTCTTGTCGGAAGCTTCACCTCCAAACATGAACGCACCTAAGATGTCACGAATCTTCGTACGAATATCACCTACCGCCACCGAATCGATCGTATCAAACACCGTCTTCTCCTCATCCAACAAAGAAGCTTGATTCTGCGCGAAATAGCCAATCTTCACAAGATGTCCCAATTTCAACATACCCTCATATTCCACCTGATCCATAATACACTTCACCAAAGTGGTTTTTCCTTCACCATTCTTACCAACGAAGGCAACCTTCTCTCCTCTTTTAATTGTAAGATCAATAGAGTCCAACACCACATGGTCGCCATACCGTTTAGTCAGATTTTGAGCCTCAACCGTAATACTACCAGAATGAGGCGCTGGAGGGAATTTCAAATGAAGTGCAGAATTGTCTTCCTCATCCACCTCGATGATATTCATCTTCTCCAATTGTTTGATACGAGATTGAACTTGGTTGGACTTAGTAGCTTTATAGCGGAATCTTTCGATGAAATCCTCTGTATCTTGAATCTGTTTCTGTTGATTTTCGTAGGCACGCAGTTGTTGTTCTCTTCGTTCTTTCCTCAATTCCACATATTTGGAATAGGAGACTTTATAATCATAAATTTTGCCAAGTGAGATCTCGATGGTACGAGTCGTCACATTATCAATGAAGGCTCTATCGTGGGAAACTAGGATTACTGCGCTACCACAGTTTTTCAAGAACTCCTCCAACCATTGAATGGATTCAATATCCAAATGGTTGGTTGGCTCATCCAATAGCAGTACATCAGGTCGTTTCAGCAAGATTTTCGCCAATTCGATACGCATACGCCATCCACCGCTGAACTCACTGGTCTGTCGGTCGAAATCAGAGCGAAGGAAACCCAATCCCAACAAGGTCTTCTCCACCTCACCCTGAAAATCATTAGCACCCATCATATCCAATCGCTCATTGGCATGAGTCAGTTGTTCGATGAGACGTGCATATTCAGGAGAGTCATAATCCTCACGAGTAGCCAATTGCGATGACAGATTCTCTATCTCATTCTGCAACTCAAAAATATGAGAAAAGGCTTTTTCCGCTTCTTCTCTAACGGTTACTCCATCATTATGAATCATGTGCTGAGGCAGATATCCTATGGTAATATCCTTAGGTATGGAAACACTACCCGTTGTTGGTGGCTGGATACCCGCGAACACCTTCAACATCGTACTTTTACCCGCACCATTCTTTCCTACAAGGGCAATTCTATCCCGTGGGTTCACCACAAATGAGATATCACTGAACAGCGTGACACTACCGAAACGGATAGTAAGTTTATCAACAGAAACCATCTTATTTTACACTTTTTTTCGAGGAGCAAAGATAGCGGTTTTTTCCCCAGCATCAAAATTTATTAGCAAAGCAATCAAAAGCTTATCAAGCAAGGAAATACCACAAAAAAAACGGAAGATGATTGTCTTCCGTTTTTTTATCTATCAATCAAATCTGTTTCATATTCATGAAAGAGCTTGTTTGCATGAAGGGCACCATGGCTTCAACTGTTTGAAGAAATCGTTACCCTTATCATCCACCAAGATAAATGCAGGGAAGTCTTCCACTGTAATTTTCCAAACTGCTTCCATACCCAACTCTGGATACTCAACACACTCAATGCTCTTAATAGAGCTTTGAGAAAGAACTGCAGCCACACCTCCGATTGTCCCCAAATAGAAACCTTTGTGTTTCTGACAAGCATTCGTCACCACATCCGAGCGGTTACCCTTTGCAATCATCACCAAAGAAGCGCCATGATCTTGGAACTCATCCACATACGGATCCATACGATTCGCAGTAGTTGGACCCATAGAACCACATGGATATCCTTCTGGTGTTTTAGCAGGACCTGCATACAACACTGGATAATCTTTGAAGTAGCTTGGCAAATCTTCTCCCG
>JAFRNH010000103.1 GCA_017430235.1 Paludibacteraceae bacterium
AATTTGTTTCAATTGTTCATTGGCGGATTCGTACATTGGAATGTTTTTCAATACGTATTCCATATCAATAACTGCGACCTTCTGTGCAGATGCGCAAAAAGCAACCCCTAATGCTATTATTGCTACAATTACCTTTTTCATACCTAATTCTAATTTTATATTGTTATTTATTTTCGTCCTACGAAGATATATTATTTAAAATTCTTGTCCAATAACAAAGTGGAAATTATTTGTTCCACCATCTTTTTTAGACAAATCGAATCCATATCCATAATCCACACCTACCAATCCAATCATTGGTAAGAAGATACGTACACCCACTCCGAGAGACCTCTTCAAATCAAATGGATTGAAGTCTTTGAATTCGTTCCATGCGTTACCTGCGTCTGCGAAAACGAGCGCATAGATGGTTGTGGAAGTCTCGAGCATAAGAGGATAACGTAATTCAAGGGACAGTCTTGAATACATGTTGGCGTCTCTTCGCTCTGAATTTGGATCTTTTGATAATGCACCATTCTCATAACCACGAACTTTAATGGCGGTGGTTGCGTAGACGCTACTTGTTCCTGTCATACCATCTCCACCCACGTAGTAGCGTTCGAATGGAGATCTTCTATATCTATTATAGTATCCCAAGAAACCATATTCCATACGGGTCATCAAAACTAATTTTTGATTTGGCGTAAGTGGTGTGAATGTTTGTGCTTTGAGCTCTAATTTGTAATATTCAACCCAACGATACAAATCCTTTTGCATCTCATCGTATTCAGAGTTGGAAAGTCCATGGTATTGAAGACTTTTATTTCCACTGTTGTATTTGTCGA
The DNA here is from genome assembly GCA_017430235.1 of Paludibacteraceae bacterium. Lineage (GTDB taxonomy): Bacteria > Bacteroidota > Bacteroidia > Bacteroidales > Paludibacteraceae > UBA1181. The sequence continues at coordinate 825 of JAFRNH010000103.1, forward strand.
CCAACTCTTTTATTCGATTATTGTCTTTGAATAATGAATAAGGAGGGGTCAACTGAGCCGTTAAAGATAGCTTTGAACCTCTACGTGTATAGTATGGATTGTCTAATGAGTTTCTGCTCCATGTTCCTGATATACTTAGATTGTTGGCATGACCATTGGCAATCTCAAGATAGTACCACTCTTTCAACGAGTAGTGACGGTATGCCAATTCTCCGTAGATGGAGAAGTAGTCGTCTGGCCATGTGAGACGTTTTCCAATACCTACGGATGCTCCTAATGTCATGATATACTTGTTAGGGTCTGCTGCACTAGCGTAGTTGTATCCGTAGTTGTCGTAATATAAACTTTGGTATTCGTTTTCACTATAGTACTGACTGTTTATACCACTCTGTCTAGACCAATATATAGAGGTTGATAGGGTGGTAGGTCGTTTGCCTCCCAACCATGGCTCCATAAATGAAAGACTGGCTGATTGATAATAGCGCGCATTGGTTGAGTAGGAAAGAGACAATGTCTGACCGTCTCCTTCTGGAAGCGGATTATAGGCTTTTTTATTGAAGATGTTTCTCATGGAGAAGTTGGAGAATCTCAGACCCAATGATCCGGTTGGACCTGCTTGACCCCATCCGAAAGACATCTCCACTTGGTCGTTTTTCTTCTGTTCCAGATTGTATACGATGTCCACTGTTCCATTCTCTGGGTCTGGCTCAGGACGGATGTCCATCTTCTCTGGATTGAACTGTCCGGTGGCTGCTAACTCACGTGCAGAACGTTGCAGGTCTGATTTGCTGAACAACTGACCTGGTTTGGTGCGTAGCTCACGACGGATGACATGTTCGTAAATGGCATTGTTACCTGTGATGACAATGTTGTTGATGACTGCTTGTGGACCTTCATAGATACGTAGTTCCATGTCGATGGAATCTCCTTCAACGTTCACTTCAACGGGTTCTACATTGAAGAATAGATATCCGTTGTCTAGGTAGAGATTACCCATGGCATCTTCGTCTCCGGTAAGGCGGTCACTTAGTAACTTTTGATTGTAAACATCACCTTTCTTTATGCCCAATACAGTAGAGAGCATTTCACTTGAATAGATAGTGTTACCGACCCATGTGATGTTTCTGAAGAAATATTTCTTACCTTCTTCAAAGTTCATGTAGATATCTATTCGTTTTGGTTTCTTCGGACATTGAACGATACTGTCGCTAATCAATGTGGCATCGCGGAATCCGTATTCGTTGAACTTGTCGATGGCTAAACCTTTGTCGTTCTGATACTCATCCTCGATGAATTTCTTTGATTTGAAAACGGTGAGAATACTGCTCTCTTTCGTCTTCTTCATGCCTCGTTTGATTTTACGAGGCAACATCTCTTTGTTTCCAGAGATGAATATCTTGTGGACTTTAACTTTTTTCCCTTTGTCTATATCAATGTTCACTTTGGCATATCCTGGCTGATTCTCATCATCTTTTATGAGAACATTGACGTTGGCGTTTCTGTAACCCTCTCCATAATAATGTCTCTTTATGGAGTTTTGGGTGCGAACAATTAAATTAGGCGTTATCTGGCCTCCCTTTTTTATAGGTAGGTTTTTAAGGAAATCCTCCTTGTCTTTGTCTTTCGTTCCTGTGATATTGATTTCAGAAATACGATTTCTTGCTTTCAAATGGATGCTCAACCATACTTTTTGACCCTCTGTTTTGTCTGCAAATATCTTCACATCAGAGAAAAGACCTTGTTTCCAGAATTTTTTAACGGCTTTGCTTATTTGGTCTCCTGGTAGTTTGATTTTCTGTCCGATAGAGAGGCCGGAATAGCTGATAATCACCGACTTGTCGAATGTGCAGTTGCCAGTTATTTTAATGTCGGCAATTTCATATTCTTTGGGTGCGTCAGAATAGTTGATGTTAGGGACCTGTGGAGTTGACTCTACAGGGGTGGCGATGATTGTGTCTGCAGGTACGGATACCGCAGAGTCTACGGAAACCTCTTGGGCTGATAGGCACAAGCAGGATAAAGTAAAAAATATGTATGATATAAATCGTTTCATCATCGCTTGGGTGTTACAACTGTTCACTCGTCTTTCCAAATCTACGTTCTCTTTTTTGATAGTTCAGTATAGCTTCATAAAACTCCTCTTTCTTGAAATCTGGCCAGCAAAGGTCTGTGAAATATAACTCAGAGTAGGAGAGTTGCCACATCAGGAAGTTGCTGATTCGATACTCTCCACTGGTTCTGATTAATAAATCTGGGTCAGGGATGCCTTTTGTGGTGAGATAGTTGGAGAAAAGTTCATCGTTGATGTCGGATGGATTGATAGCTCCTTTCTGAACATCCTTCGTAATGTTTTTTACGGCATTGATGATTTCCCAACGAGAGGAGTAACTAATTGCTAAAATGAGTTTTAATCCACTGTTTTTTTCTGTCAGTTTCATTGCATCTTGCATGTTGGTGCGTGTCTTTTCCGACAAGCGATCCCAATCGCCGATAACAATGAATCTCACATTGTTTTTGCTGATTTTCTCGATATGAGCTTTCAGTGCGGAGGAGAAGATGTCCATTAGGGCATCTACTTCGGCAACCGGACGGTTCCAATTTTCCGTTGAAAATGCATAAAGGGTTAGGTATTCCACACCAAGTTCAGTGGCGGCTTCCGTCACTTTGTCGACGGAGTCAACACCGTTTTGGTGGCCGAAAATTCGGTCATGTCCTTTTGCCTTTGCCCATCTTCCGTTTCCATCCATGATGATGGCTACGTGACGTGGAACTCTATTTTTATCAATCAATTCTATCTTTGACATATCTTTCTTATCTTTCTTAAAATTTAACTGTTCTACAAGCTCCATTCCTTTTCAGCAAATCGACAGAAAGGAATGCGAACGCGCATGTGTAGTAGTCGTTATTTTTAAGCCATGAACGATCCATCTTATAAGGATTGTTCAATATGGTGTTTTTACTTGTTGTCACATCAAAGTCATCCACAAACAACTTGCGCATAGACCACTCTATTCCGAAATTCAATCGCTCGCAGATCTTAACCTTATAACCAACACCGAATGTGAGGTTGAATGTGATTTGGTTACCACTCCATTGACGATAGTTCGTCAAACCTGGTCCAATCAAAAAGTAAGGTGTGTGGCGCTTCATTTCACGATCCCAATAGCTCATTCCGTATTTTATCATGTTGTGCTCGAAATGTAACCCTATATCCCAAAATCTTTGTGCAAAAGAGACTTGCTGATGATAAGGATATACATCTGGAAAATTGCTCGTGTTACCATATACCTCACCACGAATCACATTGACCTTAACCATAAATCGATCTGTGATGTGTGCTCGTATGAGTCCCCCGAATGCTAAATCATTGTTCTTAAATATTTTCGTGGAATTTGCATCTCCATTATAATAGGATACGCCGCCAAGTACCCCTATCTCTCCTAAAAAATGGGTCTGTGCATTTGCTTGCATCACGAAGCATGTGCATATAGCAATTAGAATAAGATTCTTAAATAATAGTCTCTTAATGTACATTATACTCTTTTTAAACGTTTAAAGGGGTAACGAAAAAAAGGGCTTTTTAGTATGTTTCCCTCTTAAGTTAACCTTCATTTTTGGATTGAGATGTCTTCCTCATTATCCACAAAACGACCGCAAATTTAATGAAATATTTTTAGTTTCCGAAGTCATAATTATCCTAAATATACTTAAAATGTTTTCATTTGTTGGCAAATAAACGGTTTTTGCCTCTTTTTTGATACCTTTGCAACATGGCAGGTCTCTATCTTCATATTCCTTTTTGTGAAAGTCGCTGTTATTATTGCGACTTCTATTCCTCTACCTATAAAGGGAATCGTTCGCTTTTATTGACATCCATAGAAAAGGAGTTGGTCGATTGTAAACACTATTTGAAGGAACCCGTTCGAACCATCTATTTGGGGGGCGGAACACCTTCTCAACTTACACTGGAAGAGTTGTCGACTCTTCTGCAAACTGTTTATGATAATTATGACTGTGCCGTGGTGGAACTCACAATGGAGGTGAATCCGGAAGACCTCTCTGCTGATTATTTGGAGGGACTGAAGTCTCTTGGCGTCTCTCGTTTGAGCATTGGCATACAGAGCTTTAACGATGCTGATTTGAAGCGAATCAACAGGCGACATACTGCACAAAAAGCTATTGAGATGGTTCGCTTAGCACAACAAATCGGATTTGATAATATAAGTATTGATCTGATTTATGGCTTACCTCAACAGACTTTGACGGGATGGAAAGTGAATATTCAACAAGCGATAGATTTGAATGTTCAACACATATCGGCTTACAGTCTGACGTTTGAGGAGGGAACCATGTTGACGAAAATGCGTGATAGGGGAGAGATACAGGAGGCGGATGAGGAGATGAGTTTTGAAATGTTTAAATTGTTGAGACATACGCTTTCTGAGAATGGGTATGTGCCCTATGAGATCTCTAATTTCGCCCTTCCTGGCTATGAATCGAAACATAACTCATCGTATTGGAATTATGTGCCTTACTTAGGTGTGGGACCTTCCGCCCATTCCTTTGATGGACAAAGTCGTAGGTGGAATGTGGCAAACAGCAGATTGTACATTTCAAAGATGGCTGAAGGTGATACCTATTATAATATGGAGACACTTGATAACTTCACTCGTTACAACGAATATGTCATGACAGGGTTGCGAAAGAAAGCGGGAGTGGATATCGCAGTGTTGGAAAACCTTTTTGGAAAGGATTTGAAAGATTATTTTCTGCGAATGATTGATACATATATAAAGGAAGGGAAGGTGATAAAAGAAGAACAACACTACTATTTATCGGAAGAGGGAATTTTTATTTCGGATTATATCATTGAGGAACTCTTTTGGATGGAGTAAAAGTACGACCTATAAATTAAACGGATGTGGCACCTCTTTAAAATTCATAAATTCCTCAAAATGAATATATAGAACTCGCCTAAAATATTAATTGATATTATTCAAGAAACGAATGAGGGTGGGTAATTTTATCAAAAAAATATTTGTCTCGTTCATAAATAGTGAATACTTTTGATAAGTTGTTTGTTATGAGCAACAATTGGGCAAATGGTTTAGAATAGATTACTTAAAAATTTTCAAAAATGAAAAGAGGGTTTACGTTAGGACTATTTTTGATGTTATTAGTCCATTTTAATATTCAGGCTGAGACGGAGTTTGTCGCTTATACAGGGGGCGATTCAATTGTGTTTTCTGATGAGAGTAAAATACGTTCAGTTTTTTATAATAATTCTGTAGATACCTTTGTTGTCCGAGGAGAGCTGACATCAAATGCAGTCTCAGATATTTGTGAATATGGTTATGAGACAAAATATGTAATGGATTGGTCGAAAGCTATTTTCGTCTCGGAGTCATATTCTATGAAAACTAGAACTTTTTATCGGTGGGAGGTAGAACGATTCTATTTTCCAGAAGAAAATCCATACGAATATGAGATGAACTTTTCTGGTACTTTTGGGGGAGCTAAAAATTTGAAACATATCTACAATTTTGAGAAGTTGAATCATATTACATCTTTATATAACACATTTGCTGGTTGTGCTTCTTTAGATAGCATTATACTAACAGATAATGTTGCTCCTACTATGATTGAGAAGAAAAAACAAGAGGGTATATCGGGAAGAAAAAGCGAAGATTGTCCAGCAATTACGGTGGTGGATAGTGCACTATACGTGATTTTTCCTGATTATTTCATAACTGCATTTAACAATTTGGTTACAACGTTTGATTCTATTATTTCTGTAGATTATGTTTCTTCAAATGGAAGGGTTTCTTGGATCCAAGCAAAAACTCCTTATAATATCATTGCCAATGACACGATATGGAAGGTGGGAGAATCATTTGAAACTGCAAAAATATTATCATGTGAGGAACTGAGGGAATATAAGTTGGAAGAAGGGCATCAGATATGGTGTGGATTGAGGAATGAATGTATAAAGGCCTATCGATGGAAAAAAGCGGTGCGACATGCTGAGACTATGGTTGCGAAATATAAAAAAGGGGAAACAACAATTCACCCCTTGGATATGTTTGCCGATTCTCTCTATTTAGGCTTGGATTCCATTAAGATTATGGGAGCCATCCGACAGAGTGAAATGGATTCGATAGAAAAAATTGTACAAATGAAGAATGCATCTATAAGGAGTTTGGATATGTCTGCAGCCTATTTTGCGGAACCACTTCAGGTCAAATTGGCTAAATCACCTCTTCGAAAAATTATATTGCCATCAGACACTTGTCGGTATGAGATTAATTTGAAAAGAGCATTTGGAACTTCAGAAAAATTGAAGGTGGTGGAAAATTTGGACAAACTATATTTTATTACGAATCTGGATTCTACCTTCTATTATTGTGTAAATTTAACTAGTGTCATTTTGCCAGATACATCTATGCATATAGATTCTTTGTATTTTACATTTTGTTGGTGTGATTCTTTGAAAGAAATAAAAAATTTTGATAAGATAGAGAATATTCGTTATATGGCATTCACATTTGAAGGATGTAAAAGTTTAGAGTCCATTACCTTTTCAACCCAAATGGATAGTTCTGTATATATGGGATATGATGTGTTTGAAGATTGTGAAAAATTATCGCAAATTATTAATTTTGATGGTGTCAAAATTAATGACTTGGAAAATGGAGTTTTCAAAAACTGTAAAAGTTTATCAAAAATAGAGTTGAATATAAATAAGAAAACTCAGTATGCGTATAAGAATTGTAGTAATTGTTCTACTGCAGCATTTACAGAATGTAATGCAAGCATCTATCTAGTTAATGGATACGAGGATACTCCACGATGGATTTGGAGTGCCTCAAATATTGTGTATCCGATTGATTCATTTAATGCACATTTCAATAGTGAGAATGGAAATCTTCTCGTAAGAGAATTGTCTCCAAAATATTGTGCCATTCATGATACCGTATGGAAATTAGTAAAGGGGGAAACAGAGGTAATAGTAAAAGATATTCAAGGAGTGAACAAAGATGAATATGACGCGCTCTATTGTGGAATAAAAAATGATTCCATGCCAGATTATGTTTGGTGTAAGAATCAACTCTATTGGAACAAAGGCAACTGTGATAAATATGTTATTTATACAATTTCTGACTTAGTTAAGTCGTTTGTGCCTTTTGAAAAGCTACAACCGGGACAACTGCATTCGGTCGACACAATTATTACGTTTGGAGACTTGAACAATGATGATATTATCAAGTTGAAACAGTCACTCCAATTGGTTAAAGGAAATTCGACATTAGGATGTGTTAACCTTAAATGTGCTGATTTCAGTAACTCTCGAATAGAAGTGACGGATGGATTTGTAGGCTTTTTCCGAGGTGATTCTCTTTTAAGTGAAGTGAGATTTCCAAAAGAAAAAATTACAACTCCAGTTGATTTAAGTAGCACATTTGAATCTTCTGGATTTGCAGTATTGCCTGATGCTCGTAGATATTATGGTATAAAAACAGTGGATTTGAGTTCTTTTGAAAATATTACTTGCATGTATAAAACCTTTTATTCAAGTACGGTTGAACAAGTGAAGTTCTCAGAAAAAGAGAATAACAACAAAGTGAGTTTCTTATTAGCTTTTGCCCTCTGTCGGTTAGATTCTTTAGATTTGTCTTCCTTTTCACGAATTTCTGATTTGACGGGTGCCTTTTACTGCTGTGACAATTTGGAACATGGCCATGGAATACGATATATAAAATTTTCGGACAAGGAAAACCCGCTTTCTGTTTCTATGGCTCAAACTTTTTCGGGAGCTGGATTCAGTACAAGTGAGATTATCAATTTTGACAAGTTCACGAATGTAAACAATTACATAGCTACATTTCAAAATGTGAATTTTTTTGATCATGCATGGTTGGATACGATTCGATTTGGAACTGATCCAAATCAGATATCCTCAGATTCTTTGGCATGGACGTTTATACAAACAGAGAAAAGAATAATAAAGTATCTTCCTGATGGTGTGGACTCATTACCAAAAAGTTGGCGAGGCTACCCTGATTTCGTGGTTCCAATTACAATTAATCCAACGGGATGGTCTGTAGATTCTTTATTATCCGATTTCTTCTCTCTCCCAGAGTTTGGTCCAACGTATGCCTATATTTCAGACACTACATGGTATTTGATTTTGAATGACTATTTGTTGCCATGGTTACAAGAATTCGGATTTACTAATGCCTCTTTGCATGCGGGATTGATGGCACCTGCTTCGTCATCGCAATATATGGTGGTCGATCCTGAAACTGTAAATATCTCTGAATATATGGACGATTATACGTTGGCTTGCGTGGTTTCTAACCCTAAATACAAGACTTTGGTATATGATGTTAAATTGAAAGATTTATTGGGCGATGGCGTTTCTGATATTGCATTTGATGCAAATTGTCGTATATTTGCAGAGTCGGGCGCAATTGTTGTGTCGCCATCATCAGAGATGGAAGTAAAGGTGTATGATCTCTTAGGAAAACTTGTTCGCACATGTGTTGCGGAAAAGGATCAGGAGACGAAAGTGACTGTGCCAAGTGGCGTATACCTCGTAAAATGCGGCAATTATCCAAGCAAAAAGGTTACCGTCAAATAAAAATATGAGTGAGTGTTATATTCGCAATTTTACTTGCGAAGTTATATTATAAAGACGTTTTAATCAAGAATTTATGAGAAACAAGGGTTTAATCACAGGACTGGGGACCATTTTAATCAGTGCCGCAATATATGCAGACACCCCATATAATCTGCATGTATGGTTAAAAAATGGAGAGTTAAAAACGTATGACATCAATCAGGTGGATAGTGTCACATTTGTGGATAGCCATCAGACGACGTATAAGCCATTAAACGAATGGACGTTCCTTCCTGCAGCTCCAGAGGCAATCCGACTTTCTCTCACCGACGAGCAAAAGGGATATGTTCGTTCAGGAAATGAGTTTGCAAAAAAATCATTCTATTTGATCTGCAAGGACTCGACACTAAAAAAACAGGAAGGTTATGAAAATTTGTTCTATTCGCCTATCAGTCTGCAGATCGCTCTTGGATTGTGTGCCAATGGTGCATCGACTCAAGGTATAACTGAGATTGCCAATGCCTTTGGAATTGAGGGAACAAACTCACTTGAATTGATGAACGATTATTTCAATAAGGTGATACTTTCGCTCAACTCGTCTGTCGATAGTGTCACTCTCAAGGTTAATAACTCATATTGGCCGATGGTTGGTGCCACTGTAAAAGAGCCATTTCTTACTACGGCACGTGAGAAGTATTATGCTACAGTGCGCCATTTGGATTATGTTCATAACCCAGAGGCAGCAAAAGACACCATTAAGCTTTGGGCGGCTCTTGCGACCAATAATTGTATTCGGAATTTAGATCCTCCAATAGATGAACTTACTACCGCATGTATCGGCAATGCGGTCTATTTTAAAGGACTTTGGGCTGCGCCTTTTGTCGATTATGAAACAAGGAAAGATACCTTTTATCAGGCATCAGGTACTCCGCGACGTGTTGATATGATGAAAAGTGATGAGGATCTTTCTTTCATGATGTATGCTCAAACCGATGATTACCAGATGGTGGAACTCAATTATGGTTCTTGGGTAGATGATGGTATGGGAAATATGCGTACTGAGTATGGTGGCGGCACCTACAGCATGGTGATTGTTTTGCCGGCAATGGGCAAGGATTTGGATGAAACGTTCAATAACATTAATTGGGATAGCATTGGCATGAATATGGAAATGACCGCTGTAGATTTGCGCCTTCCTAAGTTCGACTTCAAGAATAAGTTAGGATTGAATGAATACCTCAAAGCGTTGGGCATTCAGGATATTTTTAGGGGCCTTCCTAATGCTCTTGATATATCGGAAAAAGTGTCTGCGGTTACTCAAAATAGTTATATCAAAGTAGATGAAAATGGAACGGAAGCAGCTGCTGTTACGCTTATAGTTGATAGAGCTATGGGTATGCATGATCCTATAAAATATACAGAGATGAAGGTCAATCGTCCGTTTGGCTTTGTCATTCGAGAGAGGGAATCTGGCATGATACTATTTATGGGTAAGGTGACGAAGATCTAGGATCCACAATAAAAACAGCTTGACTGCAGAATGCTTGTTAAGCGGAAAGGGTAGAGCCGATGTGTAGAATCGTACATATCGGCTCTATTGTTTTTTTCGTCTGGTGAGGCTATGAAAATGTCTTTGGGAGAAATAAATATATTTTTTACCTTTGCAGTGTAAAATTTATAAAACATGTCGCTTGCTATATTTCCAGGAAGTTTTGATCCCTTTACGGTTGGTCATTATTCAGTAGTGATGAGAGCATTGTCATTTGTAGACAAGGTGATTGTTTCTATTGGTGTGAACGAAGCTAAAAAAACATTGTTCAGCGTAGAGAAACGAGAAGAGATTGTCCGAAAGGTGTTTAAAGACGAACCACGCGTGAGTGTGAGAAGTTACGATTGCTTGACGGTCGATTTCGCCAAACAGATGGGGGCAACCATCATCTTGAGAGGTAGTCGTTCCATTCAAGACTTTGAATACGAACGTACGATTGCCGATGCCAACCGCCATATATCTGGAATAGACACAGTGTTGTTATTTACCGAACCGCAACATTCCTTCATTAGTTCGACGGTGGTGCGTGACGTGTTGAAGTATGGAAAGGACATCACATGTTTTCTGCCACCTAATGTGACGGAAGAGGATCTGAGATTGAACGTATAAAACAACAAAAATGAATGACTCTCAAAATGTAAGTAATGTTAGTAAGGCTGAATGGCTATGCGCAGCGTTGATTGATTTTTTGCCAATAGCCATTTTGACAGAGATTCCTACAATGGTAAATATGATTGCAGGTATTGTTTATTATTGTACCAGAGAACCGGGAAGTTATTTGTGGCATGCTCCATCCACGAGTCAAACCGTTTCTGTAGTTCTTATGATTTTGTCTGCTCTCTATTTGTTGTTGAAAGACTCTTTTGGATTTAGCTTAGGTAAACGAATTATGGGCATAAAACTGCAGAAAGAGGAAAATGATGCCAGCATGGCTTTGTGTTTGTTGCGTAATCTGATACTTGCCCTTTTTTATGTCCGTTGTTTCATTTTTGTTGTTAATCCAGACACCACCAATTTCTTTCTTAGGAATCTGTTTCTCTTTTATTGCATAGCTGAATTGTTATGCGTAAACTTTACCAACAGAACTATAGGTGACAACATTTGTCAGCTGCAATTGGTGAAGCGTGAAAATTATGTTCCAACGAAGGTGAATGATCATACCTTCTGTATAATTGCCATTATTATCTTATGTAGCTTGACAATAGGTATATTTATGCCTTTTTACCACTGGAAAGATGTGTCCACTTTGATGCATGATCACGATTTCAGAAAGTTATATTATTTAAATATGTTTTTTGTTCCAGCTTTGGTGAAATCGATGGTCTATTCATTTTTACTTTTTAAACTGATCAAGCCCAAGGCATTCAGATGGACAGCCATCGTAATCATTGTTTTAATAGAATGTGGAATAGCACTAAAATATGTTCATGAAATAATAAAATAGGTTGCAGATGAATCAATCAAATAGATATGGCAGGTTTTTGGCGTCGTATATCGACTTCGCCATTTTTGTGAACTTAGTCAGTGTCGCTAACATATTGTGTGGACTTGCAATTGCAAGAGAAGATCTGAAGCTTCTGATTTACATTGTTTTATATACGATAATAGGCATGTTCTATCTTTTCAAAGATACTGTCTTTGAAAACGCTAGTATAGGAAAATATCTTGTGGGACTGAAATTAGAGAGTACGTCGAAAAAAACTAAATCTAGCCTAACACCCAATCTTTGTCTTAGAAACTTGTTCAGTTGTATAGCGCTTGCTCTATATATGTTCTATAGTCTCACATCTAATAAACCTTTGGAAGGATATATTATCCTTCTAACTTTCGTGGTTATCAACCTTCTCTTTTTCTGTTTTAAACCCAATAAGAAATTGGGCGATTATCTTGCCAGATTGCAAGTAGTGGAGGATGCAGATAATAAAATGTGGAAAAACATTGATACAGAAAAGAAAAATGGGTGTGTGGCAGTTGTGACTTTTTTGTTGTCTCTGCCACTGATAGATTTGGTTGCGCAAATCGTATTAACGATGATTCGAATATGGTATTATGAATATGGATTGATGATTCTAAAAGGATCTTTAATAATTGGATTCTATGTATTGATGTTTTATCTCTACCATAAGCTTGCTGCCAAATTTGCAGATAATGTATTGTTGATGCGATTGATAATTGTGGGTGCTGCTGTGTCCGTATTAGCTCTTTTGAGCGTTAAAATGTTACAGTTCGTAGTAACTTGTCCGTTTTAATCTATTGTAAGATAACGAAGTCTTGCACACACGTATTTGTATTCCCAAGTGGAGTTCGCTTTTATGGAAACTCCAATTTCCTGCCACCTAATGTGACGGAAGATAATCTGAGATTGAACGTATAAAACAACAAAAATGAATAACTCTCAAAATGTTAGTAAGGCTGAATGGCTATGCGCAGCATTGATTGATCTTTTGCCAATAGCCATTTTGGGTCGTTTGCATGGAGTGGCAAATATTATTTTAGATATTATTTTTCGTGCTGCCAAGAACATAAATATACATATCATAGATATAACTTGGTTCATAGATATAACTTGGTCAACTATTTATATCATCTTTTTTTGGGGGGCTGCTCTCTATTTGTTGTTGAAAGATGCTTTTGGGTTGAGCTTAGGTAAACGAATTATGGGCATAAAACTACAGAAAGAGGGAAATGATGCCAGCATGGGTTGGTGCTTGTTGCGTAATCTGATACTTGCCCTTTTTTATGTCCATTGTTTCATTCCTGTTGTTAATCCAGACACCACCAATTTTTTTCTCGGAAATCTGTTTTTCTTTTATTGCGTGGCTGAATTGTTATGCGTGTGCTTTACTAACAGAACTATAGGCGACAACATTTGTCAGTTGCAATTGGTGAAACGAGAAAATTATGTTCCAACGAAGGTGAATGATCATACCTTCTGTATAATTGCCATTATTATCTTATGTAGCTTGACAATAGCTATATTTACGCCTTTTTTCCCTTGGGGAGATGAGGCCACTCTGATTCTGACGAATTATCGCGAATTCAAAAAGTTATATTGTTTAAATAGGATTTTTATCCCAGCTTTAGTGAAATCGATGGTCTATTCATTCTTACTTTTTAAACTGATAAAACCAAAGTTGTTTAGATGGAAATCCATCATATTAGTTGTTTTAATGCAATTTAGTTGCATGGCACTTACTTTTGTTTCTGAGAAGCCCTTAGAGAAATATATTATCTTTCTAATTTTAGTGGTTCTCAACGTTGTCTATTCATTCTTGCTTTTTAAACTGAAGCCAGAAACGTTTGGAAGGAAAACCATCATATTACTTATTTTAATGCAATTTATTTTCATGGCACTACTCACCATATACACTATACCTTTAAATGACTATATTGCCTATCTAATTATTTTCCTAATCTTCGTGACTTCCTTCGTGACATTGAGACTTCTCTTTCGGGGAGACAAACGTTTTGCTAATACTATGCAAGTTGTTGAAAATGAAGATGATAAAGTGTGTGGACCCATTGATACAAAAGAAAAGAATGAATGTGTGGCAATTGTCTCTCTTTTGTTGTCGTTGCCACTGATAGCGTTACTTATGAAAGAGTTGATTGAGATGAATCGTAGGTATGACCTATATATATTGACGTTCATGAAAATAGCTTTGATGATTGGATTCAGTGTATTGCTGTTCTATCTCTACCATAAGCATGCTGCTAAATTTGCAGATAATGTGCTATTGAAGCGATTGATTATTGTGGGTGCTGCTGTTGTTGTATTACATTCCTTAATTTCTAGCTTGTTTATAATGTTTTAATCTATTGTAAGATAACGAAATCTTGCACACACACGTATTTGTATTCCCAAGTGGAATTTGTTTTTATGGAAATGCCAATTCTATCAGCGATTCTTCCTCCTTGTCCGATGATGGCTTTTCGGTGTCCCAATTCTGATGAGTTTTCATCCACCAAAAATTGAACTAGAAAGTCTAATGCCGCATCTTTTGTAGAGGTCCTAGCAGAGATGTTTTCACTTACGTATTGAGTGTTTTTGACAAATCGTTTGATTCTCGTGGAGAATGATTCTCCGTTAGGAGAGTTGTGTGAGAATTGTTTGTTGGCTATCATCTCTTCTGCATGATAGGTTGCTGCGTCATAAAGTTCTTTGAGAGGGGTAAACATTGGCATGTTTTTGGTCTTCTCCAAGTCGCTGTATAAAGATTGAGTATATTGGTTGTCTATCCCTTTTTGTTTTAGATAAGGGGTGAGGTACTCTTGCGCGAATCGTTTTCCATCCAATCTGGTCAGGTTGCATAGAAGGATCATTCGTTTCTCGTCGTCAGACATATAATCTTCATGAGCAGCGGTGTTGGCGTATGCCATCTCTTCCTCCGTAAACAGATGAGTCTCTTGAGAAGGCGTTTTGTCCTCTTTGGAGCCTTGCTCATTTCCTTGTTCATTTCCTTGGTTATCGGTATCGTTATGGACTCTTTCGTTGCGATTGTCGGAATCTATGTCTGTCTCATCCTCCCGACAGCAAAATAGACTGATGCAAAGGCATACAGAAAAAAGGATGGAGAGTTTTAGAAAGATATTCTTTTTCATGATCTGTTCTTTTGTGCGTTTATGGGTGCAAGCTAACTAAAAAAAATGAACTATGCAAATGCTGGGGTGTAAATGTTGATAAGAGTTACATTACTTCTTTGACGATATCAACTCAATTGAAAATTCCGTGGGGAAGAGGGATAATAAATGTTTATATTTTTGTTTTTTTGAAGTAATTCCGCTATTTTTACGATTGTTTTGGGGAATAAATCATCGCCACAGTGCTTTGATATCGTGCTTTGATACAAGAAATAAGGGGAATAATATCATATAAGGTTATGAGAAAAATAATTGCTACTTTCATGATGTTGCTTTGCGCTGTCTGCATGGCAAGCGCGGCTAACTATCTGACTTTCATGGCAGATGAGGATGGGTCTACGTTCGGAATAATAAACAGGGATAATGATCCTAACGTGCAGTATTCGTTGGACGATGGGGCGACGTGGACCGTCTTGACGGAAGGTGACTCGGTCGTCTTGGCGAAGAAAGGGGACAAGGCTTTGCTGAAGGGAAACAATCCTGAGGGTTTCTCCCACGATTATCTGAACTGCACGCAATTCGTGATGTCCGGCTCCATCTCCGCCAGCGGAAGCGTGATGAGTTTGATTGACGGTAAGGGTGAAAGCCTTACCATCCCGAACAAAAAATGTTTCTATTATTTGTTCAGCAATTGTGAAAGCTTGGTACAGGCGCCCGAACTGCCCGCCACCCATTTGGCGGATAGTTGCTATGCTAACATGTTCTATTTCTGTACCAACTTGGAGAAGGCGCCCGAACTACCTGCCACAGAGTTGGCGGAGTATTGTTATTTTGCCACGTTCGCCTGCTGCCGCAAAATGGTGGATGTGCCACAGTTGCCCGCCAGTGTGATGGTCAAGGGATGCTATAATTCCATGTTCCTCGGATGCTATAGCTTGAAACAGGCCCCTGAATTGCCTTCCACTGCGTTGGCCGAGAGCTGCTATGCGAATATGTTCGCCTATTGCATCGGTTTGGAGCAAGCCCCCGCGCTTCCTGCCACGACGGTGGTGGATAGTTGCTATCTCTGTATGTTCTCCCGCTGTGACAGCCTGACGCAGGCGCCGGCACTGCCTGCCACCGAGTTGGCGTACAGGTGCTACTATAGCATGTTCGATTATTGCGTATCCTTGGAGGTCGCGCCTGAATTGCCGGCCACAACATTGGCGGAGCAGTGTTACTACAATATGTTCTCGGAATGTTTCAGTCTGAAAAAGGCTCCGGAACTGCCCGCCACCGAGTTGGTGAAGGGTTGCTACACGTTCATGTTCAATGATTGCACAAGCCTCTCTGAAGTCAAAGCGCACTTCACTTCGTGGGAATATGTGAGCTATACTTATTGGTTGTCGGCAGTCGCCCCGCAGGGTACATTCTATTGCCCGGCGGAACTTGTCAGAGACACTTTCCCGTCAGATATCCCTTACAGATGGGTGGTGAAATACTACGAGGGGATCGACACCACCGCTAACTACCTCACCTTCACGGTCGAGGAGGATGGTTCTTACTTCATGATAGAGCACCACTATATGGAGAGATTCCCGAATATTCGGTATTCTTTGGATGGCGGAGAGTCGTGGACCTCTTTGATGTATGGTGACACGGTTTTCTTGGCGAAGAAAGGGGATAGGGCTATGTTGAGTGGAAATAATCCAACGGGTCTTTCTCGGTCTTACACATCATATTCGAGCTTCATCATGAATGGGAAAATAGCGGCCAGCGGTAGTGTGATGAGCCTAATTGACGTGAATGGCCTTTCCACAGAAATCCCTAACGGACATTGCTTCTGTCGATTGTTCGAGGGTTGCAAAGCCTTGTCAAAAGCACCTGAATTGCCTGCCACTACCTTGAAGGAGAGTTGCTACATGGCCATGTTCAAAGATTGCGAATATATGCTCCAAGCGCCGGAATTGCCGGCCACGACATTGACTGATAGTTGTTATGCATACATGTTCAGTGGGTGCGAAGACATGAAGAGTATCCCAGCATTGCCCGCCACAGAGTTGGCTGTGGGTTGCTATTCGCATATGTTTATGGGTTGCACTAGTCTTCCTCGGGCCCCTGAATTGCCGGCCATGACAATGGCTGAGGGTTGCTATTCATGGATGTTTGCAGGTAGTTATCTGAGAATGCCTCCTGCGCTGCCTGCCATGACCTTGGCGAAGGGATGTTACGAGGGTATGTTCGCGGGCGCACCTTTGAGTCAAGCTCCGGAATTGCCTGCCACGACGATGGCTGAAAATTGTTATAAATATATGTTCAGCTCATGTGACCTCCTCTATCAAGCCCCTGAATTGCCTGCCATGAATTTGGCGTTAGGCTGTTATAGCCATATGTTCTCCAGTTGCGCATATTTGGAGAGGATTCCGACATTGCCCGCCACCACCTTGGCCGATAGTTGTTATGCGAACATGTTCGATGAGTGTTCGGTCCTCGCCCGAGTTCCTGAAATATCTGCCACAAAGATGGCTAAGGGAAGTTGCTTTTCCATGTTTTGGGGATGTGGTTACATACGTAGTGTGACGTTGCCCGCGACGGAGTTGGCTGAGGGTTGCTATACCTCCATGTTCGATGGGTGTGAGGGACTGTCGAAAGTCAGTGTCTCTTTTGACCAATGGGAGACTAAGGCGGATGGAAAGCCGTTCTCTAATTCGTACCTTCTTGATGTGAACAGTACCGGCACCTTCATCTGCCCGAAAGGTCTGCCGCTCGAATATGGTGCGAGCAGGATACCAGAGGGTTGGACGGTGAAATATTCCGATGACACAACTGTGGCTGGGGTCAACTACCTCTCTTTCACCTCCGATGTGGACGGCTCCTCGTTCCAGTTGGTGAATAACAATGGCAATACCCCTCATGTCGAATACTCCATGGATGGGGGATATACTTGGAGTACGCTCGCCCCAGGGGAACCGGTTCTTATGGACCGTGGTGACGAGGCCTTGTTGCGGGGAAATAACCCTAATGGTTTCTCTCAGTCTTGGAGCAGCTATTCGAACTTCTCGATGACCGGAAAGATAGCGACCAGCGGTAGTGTGATGAGCTTGGTGGATGGGAAAGGCATGTCCACCGTTATTCCTAATGACCATTGCTTCTGTCGTCTGTTCGAGGATTGCGTCGCGCTGGTGCTATTTCCTGAATTGCCTGCCACCACCTTGAAGAAGAGTTGTTACAAGGCCATGTTCAAAGGTTGCGAATATGCGGAATATGCCCCGGAATTACCCGCCACGACAATGGCTGATAGTTGTTATGCGTCCATGTTCGAGGGGTGCGAAGACATGAATGTCGCTCCGGCATTGCCTGCCACAGAGTTGGCCGTGGGTTGCTATTCGTCTATGTTTGAGATTTGCTATGTTCTTGCACAGACCCCGGAATTACCAGCCACAGAGTTGGCTGAGGGCTGCTATTCAAGAATGTTTTTAGGTTGTGAAGGGCTGATGCAAGCCCCCGCACTGCCTGCCATGACGTTGGAGAAAGGGTGTTATGAGCGTATGTTCGCGGGTACCGGTTTGGCGCGAGTGCCGGAATTGCCTGCCACGACGTTGGCTGAACGTTGTTATAATCAGATGTTCCGCTCATGTGGCAATCTCCGTCAAGCTTCGGCATTGCCTGCCATGAATTTGGCTAAAAGCTGTTATGACCACATGTTCTCTGGTTGCGTGAATTTGGAGCAGGCCCCGGCATTGCCCGCCACTACCTTGGCTGATAGTTGTTATGCATATATGTTCGATGAGTGTATGACTTTCACACAGATTCCTGAATTACCTGCCACAAAGTTGGCTAAAGGTTGTTATTCATTCATGTTTTGGGATTGTTTTTACGTACGTAGTGCGACGTTGCCCGCAACGGAATTGGCTGAAGGCTGCTATTCCAACATGTTCGATGGTTGTAGTGATCTGATAGAAGTCCGTGTCTCTTTTGATCAATGGCAGACTGCGGATGGAAATCCGTTCTCTGATTCGTACCTCAGAGATGTGGCCCAAAACGGCACCTTCATCTGTCCAAAAGGCCTGCCGCTCGAATATGGAACGAGCAGGATACCTAATGGTTGGACGGTGAAATATATCGAGGACGCCTCCAACTGCTTGACGCTCACGGCTGAGGAGGATAACGTCAGTGTTGCGGTTACGGAAAGCGAACAGGACGGTGGTGACATCCAACCTGCCCCTTATTCGCAACACTCGGATGACTCCTCCATCGCATCTGTGGATGGAGAGACTAGCCCAGTCGGAAGAAGAACACTTCCTCCTATGAGTACTGACCTGAAGTATTCAACGGACGGTGGTGTGACGTGGACGGAGATGGTCCCTGGCACGCCTATCACCTTGGCGAAGAAGGGGGATAAGATCCTGTTCAAGGGTAATAACCCGTCTGGATTCTCCACAGAGACGCAACGCATTCAGTTTGATATAGAAGGAAAGATTTCTGCGAGTGGAAGTGTGATGAGCCTGATAGACGAGACTGGAACTGCTACAACCATTCCGAACGAGTTTTGCTTCGCCAACCTCTTCGAAAACTGCGCAGGGCTCACGAAAATGCCTTATTTGAGTGCTACGGAGTTGAAGGCTTATTGCTACAAGGATATGTTCCGCGGGTGCACAAGCCTGAGGTCAACAACCGATTTGCCTGCTACTACACTCGAGGAGGGTAGTTACGAGGAAATGTTCTATGATTGCGAGAACCTCTCTGAGGTGGCCGTTTCGTTCTCCGACTGGACAGACGGAACGAAGGATTGGCTCCATGGGGTCGCTTCAACAGGTAAGGTCTTCAGTCTTTACAATTTGGCTCCAAACGTCGGAGATGATTACGTGCCAGTGGGTTGGATGCTCGTTACGGATACCATCACCAAAAGTGCAGACAATGTTTTTGCCGATGACATCATCGTATGGACACAAGATTATACAATCTATGTGAAGGGAGCAAAAGGAGAGATTTCGCTCTATGATCCTACAGGTAAGATTCTCTTAATTTCAAACTCTTCTGCAGAAGAAATACGAACTTTGAAGGTTTCATCCAAGGGTGTCTATATCGTAAAAACAAATGAGAAGAGTTTGATTACGGTGGTGCGATAAAAAATAAATTTTCTCTGATTCTGTACTGCCATGTATGCGAGAATTGCGTACATGGCAGTTTTTTCTACATCTAAGCAAACGAAAATCCCAACGCAAAAAATTTTTTATTTAACTTTTTTTATATATTTGCGGAATGGATATAGTATTTCGTTTTACCATTATTACAACTAGTTGGAGTTTAGGAAACCATATAGTTGTGAGATGTATTGATAAAAAAACAAAAAGACATGAATAGGTATATAAAAATTTTCATTGGATGTCTGTTGTCAACTATATCGTTGTCTGTGTATGGACAGCGAAGTTGGTCGAATGCAAGTTACATTCCAATTTCCATTAATTCAGGTAACCCTACTTTCCCATACCCTCAGTTTTTAGAGTATAAGAAGGGTAAGACTTTGGCGAAATACAATGCTGAAGGAGTTACTCATGCGGATATGGAAAAGACAGGACGAGAGGCTTATGAGATTATGAGTCACCGCTGTCGATACGATGGTGGTACCCATTGTGGTGTGCCATACATTACATTCAACAACTTCCGTAAGTTGGGAAATGCTGAGATGCCTCAGGGTGGTGCAGAGTTCTGTACGGAGGGTGATGGATATATGTTGTTGGCTGCGGCCATTTTCGCGGATCAGCCTACTTTCAACGGATTGTGGATGTGGATTCATGACAATCGTATTCCCCATCGCGTTAGATATCAGGATGGTCGTGTGAGACTTCCCAACTATGAGTTTGGCGGTGGATTGCCTATCTGTTATGCCTTAGAGGGAAGTACAGAGGAAAACCACGGTTCGGCAACTGATGGTGATGATGATATTGCTATGGCTCTGCTCATCGCATACAAACAATGGGGTGAGTTTATGATGCAGGATGGCAAGCAAGTCTTGGATTATAATGGCAAACCAATTTCGTATAAGGAAGCTGCAGAAGATTTTTTGAAAGCGTTTGTCGATACGTTTTCTTATACTTCCGTAAATGGCAACGGCACACTTTACAATGGAGGTCACATGAGTGGTGACATCGGTGTCGATGGATATGTGAAAGGAGGAAACAAGGGTCATGAGGTCTCTTCGTGGAGAAATACCCAAACGACCTATCCAGATATCACTCAGTTTAGTAATATTAGTGGTGGAGGTGGTGATGGTAATACACATACCGATTATTGTGCCCCTGCCTATTACAATGAGTTCGCAAAATGGTTTGAGAGCGGAGACGTACAGGCGAATGATTGGCAGATTGGCCAGTATAAGCGTGCTGAGGCATCTTCCGATTGGTTGATAGGACAAGCTTATAGACAAGGATTGGTTTCCAGTATCGGTACAACAAACATGGCAACGGATGGACAACCTACCTTTACCAACTTTAGTGAGGGAGAGGATTTCCGTACGATGTGGCGTATGGCACAAAATTATTTGTGGCATGGCGAACCTGAATATAATTGGAATCCTAAGACCCATCAGATTGAGAGTGGAACAAACAGCTACGAGTATGATATGGCCCTTCGTGCTGCGGGTATTATGAAGGAACCTCCAGCACAAAATGGAGGAGGTATTTGGTGTAGTA